>DATKVL010000053.1:0-5575 GCA_035530115.1 Dehalococcoidia bacterium
CGAAAGCAAAATCTCCACACAGGACTACGCCATTGCCATGCTCGATGAACTTGAGCATCCGCAACACATTCGCGAACGATTCACTGTCGCCTACTGAGGAGGAATTCCAGGGACACCATACCAATCAGGCCTACTACAAATTAGGTATTATGTCCATTATGTCCCCGGAATATACCGTAAAATACTTTGTCTGTCACCTAAATCGTTCTATCATGTATCGAATTGGACATGTTAAGGTACGGCCTAATTTATATGATTTTGAATTCAATATGTCGTTTATTGTACTGTCTCTATTTTGCAACTCCAGGTCTCTATTTTGAGACATCTGTTTTACTCTCGTGACATATTTAAAATCATCTATATATTTTGGTATTAATGAATTATGCGTCCAGTATGTGACTCCGGATTTAATGCAATCTACACAAACTTTCCGGGATAGTTTCATATCGTGTATCTCGCTGCGGGATAATTCAAAAAGACTGCCTAAAGAATATTCAGGATGGTCTTTGGAAAGAATGCAGCACGTTAAGGCATTGCAATATTCATCAATGGTAAGTATATTGAATTGCGGGCACTCGTAGTTTTGTGGCATCGTTGCTATTAATTCGTCAATATAGTGTAAGAACAGGTCTTTAGACATCTTTTCAAGTAGTTCTCTACTAATTGATCCGTCAAGATATGTTTTTTTAAAATTATAATCAGCTAACCGGGCGCAATATGGTGCAAAATTGATACTATTTTCATTACAGAATTCTGCTGCTAATCTCATTTCATCAACATTGAACTGATATATATGATAAGCCATCGTAAATTGGCTGGGGGACCCTTCTTTTATTATATTCTTAACTAATATCTCAATATTATTCAGTATTGTTTCAAAATGAAATCCGTGTATCCTGTCATATGACGATTGACTGAAACCTGACATTGAAAATTTTAACTCACGTAGATTGGTTAAAACATCTCTATCTAAATGAACAACCTTTGACGCATTAGTGCTAATTCCGAAATCGATATTATTTCTACTAAGTATTCTCAAGATATCATTTAATTTTGGATGCAGCATGGGCTCACCCCAGCTATACAAGTCAATCCGGCATTTCCCTGGGCAGATGAAACCATTATCTAATAAGTAGTTAATGGCATTTTCGAAATGATCTACTTTAATGAACGTTGATGGAAAAGCAGTCTCATCTATTCGTTTACTACCTGTCATACACCACGGGCATCTAGCATTGCAATACCCCACAATTTCAAAGTAAACTAAATCGTATTGATTCTTTTTATCCAACATGTACTTTACCCTCCATAATCAATACTGGACTCGGCGGGAATTCCAGGGACACCATATCAATTAAGTCTACTACAAATCAGGTATTATGTTCCCACAATACCGTCATTCAGGTGGTTCTGGTGGCTGCACCTTGGCCTGGGTTCTCGCCGATAAGCCCCAGATGTGGATGAAGCCGGGGGAGGCACTCTGGTCAAAGGCATCGCCCTTATCGTAAGTAGCCAGGCTGTAGTCATAAAGGGAGTAGGGCGATTTTCTACCCACTATTTGGCAGTTACCTTTGAAGAGCTTTACCCTTATGGTGCCGGTGACGTACCTTTGTGTGCTTTCCACATAGGCGGCTAAGTCCCGGCGCATGCCTGTAAACCATAGCCCATTATAGATGAGGTCGGCATACTCAGCGGCGACCCTGGCTTTGAAGCGGAGCTGCTCCTTCGCCAGCACCAGGTCTTCCAGGGCCTGGTGAGCTTCCAGCAGGACCATAGCAGCCGGCGCCTCATAAACCTCCCTCGATTTTATGCCCACCAGTCTATTTTCAACATGGTCAATCCGGCCTATGCCATGCCGGCCAGCCAGGTCATGAACCTTTTGGACAAGGGCAACAGGCTCTAACTTTTCGCCACCGAGGCTTACCGGTATCCCGTGGTCAAAGCCAATCTCCAGATAAGCAGGCCGAGCCGGTGTTTTTTCAGGCGACTTTGTCCACAAGAAGACATCCTCGGGTGGTTCGTTCCAGGTGTCTTCCAGCACGCCGCATTCAATGCTCCTTCCCCACAGGTTCTCGTCAATGGAATATGGGCTGGCCCTGGTGATAGGGACAGGAATATCGTGAGCCCGGGCATATTCAATTGTTTGCTCCCGGGTCATATTCCATACCCGAGCTGGAGCTATTACATTTAGCTCGGGGGCTAGAGCGGCTATGCTTACATCAATCCTCACCTGGTCATTGCCCTTGCCGGTGCAGCCGTGAGCTACCACTGTCGCACCTTCCTTCTTAGCTGTTTCCGCCAGGAGTTGGGCGATGAGAGGACGCCCCAGGGCTGTGGCTAAGGGATACTGCCCCTCATAAACGGCATCGGCCTGGAGGGCAGGAAAAACAAACGACTTGATAAAGGTTTCTTTGGCATCGACTACAAGCGCTTTTATGGCTCCGACTTTGAGCGCTTTTTGTCTAATAGCCTCAAGGTCGGGGACATTGCCTATATCCACGGTGAGAGTGATCACCTTCGAGTTATACCTTTCCTCAAGCCATTTTATCGCCACGGAAGTATCCAGACCACCGCTGTAGGCCAATACTACCTTATCTGACATTTCATAACCTCCTCCGGAGAAGTCCTAATATCTAAACTCCAAATTGTTTAGCATTTCGCAATTTTCCCTAACACATCCCCTAAAATGCCTATCGCCTTGTCCACCTCCTTTTCGGTGATGATAAGGGGAGGCATAAAGCGCAAGGCATTTGGCTTCACTTCGTTAACCAATAAGCCTCTGTCAAGGCAAGCCAGTACCAACTTCCCGGCGATTTCCTTGTTGAATTCCAAAGCTATCAGAAGTCCCCGACCTCTCAGCTCAGTGATAAAATCAAACTGCTGCTTCAGGCTTTCCAGCCTGGTCATGAAATAATTTCCTACTCGTTTAACCTTTCCCGGTATTTCGTTATCAATGATGTATTTCAGGGTGGCATAAGCGGCGGCACAGACCAGCGGGTTGCCACCAAAGGTCGAGCCGTGCTCGCCTGGAGAAAAAAGGGAGACATGTTCCTTGGCTAAGAGAGCGCCAATGGGCACACCACTGCCCAGTCCCTTGGCTAAAGTCATTATGTCTGGCTCGACCCTATACTGCTCATAGGCGAAGAGGGTTCCCGTCCGACCGATGCCCGTCTGGATTTCATCCAGAATAAAAAGGATTCCCTTTTCCCGACACCAGCTTTGCACCTTTTTGAGATAGTCATCGTCAGGTATGTTCACCCCGCCTTCCCCCTGGACTGGCTCCAGTATTACAGCACAGGTTTGCTTACTGGTTGCCCGCTTGACCGCCTCGACATTGTTATATTCAACGTTGACAAAGCCCTCAGGCAGAGGAATGTAAGGTTCCTGAAACTTACTTTGCCCCGTGGCTGCCGTCATAGCCAGAGTCCGCCCATGAAAAGAACTGTAGGTAGTAATGACTTCGTAGGCACCGTCGAGTCGAAGCTTTCCATACCTGCGAGCCAATTTTATTGCCCCTTCATTAGCTTCAGCGCCGCTGTTGCAAAAGAAAACCCTATCAAGACAGCTATGCCCGATTAAGAGCTGTGCCAGCTCTATCTGTGGGATGGTATAGAACTGGTTCGACGCTTGGATCAGGGTTTTAGCTTGCTTTTCCAGAGCCTCGACTACCACCGGAGGGCAATGCCCCAGGCTATTTACTGCCCAGCCGCCGACAAAGTCGAGATATTCTCTGCCCTGGTCATCCCAGACCAAAGCCCCTTTACCGCGAACCAGAGTCACAGGGACTCTATTCACCGTTCTCAGAAATAGCTTCTGCTCCAATTCCTGCCAGTTATTCCGGGACAATTGTTGTACCTCCTGATTTAGTTTGCCGAGCCTGTCCGGTAATGTCATCAAGTAAGGCGTGGGAGGTTTTGCCATCTATGATGCGCACGACCTGCGTGGTAGTCAGGGCTCTAAGGCTGGCTTCTATTTTAGGGACCATTCCTCCTGAAGCTGCTCCGGAGGCGAGCATATCCCTGGCCTCAGCCAGGTTGAGCCTGGGGATCGCCTTCCCCAAACCATCGTGAATACCATCGACGTCGGTCAGGAATATAAGTTTTTCTGCAGCTAATGCCGCGGCAATTTCCCCGGCAGCGGTATCCCCGTTAATATTGAGCAGCATCGTCTGGCCTTCAACCGAGCCGAAACTTACGGGTGAGACCACTGGCATATAACCGGCATCCAGCAATAGCTTCAACGGAGTGGGGTCAACGGCGACAATTTCGCCGACATAGCCCAGCTCGGGGCTCTTGATGCTTGCCCGGAGCAAGTTGCCGTCGCAGCCACTTAAGCTTACCGCCCTTCCCCCCAGGGCCTGGATGGCCACTACCAGTTCCTTGTTGACCAGCCCACCCAACGCCGCAGCCACCACCTTCAGGGTCTCGGCATCGGTGACCCTCAACCCGTTTACAAAGCTGGTGGGAATGCCCAGCCGGGCCAGCCACTCAGAAGTCACCCTGGCGCCGCCATGAACCACTACCAGGGACCTACCCTGTTTCTGAAGCTCCACCAGGTCTTCTAAGGTAGTATCATGGTTGCCCAGGGTGCTGCCGCCAATCTTGACTACGATGATTTCCTTTTGCATTATGTGGTATACCTGCTATTTATCCTAACATATTCCTCAGAGAGGTCGCAGCCCCAGGCGGTGGCCTGGCCGTCTCCTAAATGCAGGCATAGCCTTATGAGCACATTATCGCTGTTGCTCAAAGCCGATTTCATTTCCTCTTTGTTGAAGGGGGTGGGGCAACCCTGCTTCATGACGCAAACATCATTCAAATAGACATCCAATCTGTCTTCTCTCACCCTTGCCCCGCTTCGCCCCAGGGCAGCAACGACACGCCCCCAGTTGGGGTCACTGCCATGGATGGCTGCTTTCACCAGCGGTGAACTAGCGATAGTCCGAGCCGCCTGGCGGGCTCCAGCCTGGTCTTCCGCCTTTTCTACTATGACTTCAATAAGTTTTGTGGCTCCCTCTCCATCCCGAGCCATGGACTTAGCCAGATGGGTGCAAACCGCATTTAAGGCTTCCTGGAAATCGCCGCCATTATCGAAGTCAATAGGTTCGTTACCAGCTAAGCCGTTGGCTAATAAGAATGCACAATCGTTGGGGCTGGTATCGCCATCAATACTTACCATGTTGAAAGAGCAGTCCACCGCCTTTTGTAATGCCGCTGGCAGGAAATCAGTGCCCACCACAGCATCGGTGGCGATAAAACAAAGCATGGTAGCCATGTTGGGGTGAATCATACCTATGCCTTTAGCCACCCCACCAATGGTGAACTTAGTTCCTTTCAAATCTACCTGGACTGCCAGCTCTTTGGGTCTGGTATCCGTGGTCATTATTGCCCGGCAAAAGTCATGGCCTCCTCCTCTGGTTGGCTTTATCTTAGTAATTCCGGTCTTGATTTTATCCATGGGCAAGGGCACGCCAATGATACCGGTACTGGCTACCAGGACTTCCTCAGGAGATATGCCTAGCTTGGCTGCTGTTAGATTTGCCATTCCCCGGGCATCTGCCAGTCCTTGCCCACCC
>DATKVL010000054.1:0-2345 GCA_035530115.1 Dehalococcoidia bacterium
GGGTAAAAAAGGCGACCATTGAAAATTATGGCGCCGTGAGCGAGCAAACGGCTCTGGAGATGGCTCGAGGTGGCAGAAAGCTCCTGGATGTGGACATATGCGTCTCCGATACCGGGATTGCCGGTCCCTCGGGCGATACTCCCGAAAAACCGGTGGGGCTGTTTTACCTGGGCCTGGCAACCGAAGGCGAGAGCTTGAGTCAGAAGCATGCCTTTCCAGGAAATCGCGAGGAAAACAAGCGAGATGCTGCCGAAGCCGCGCTAAACATGCTGAAGCAATACTTGCTGCGGCGCCAGTAAGTCAGGAATCAGCTCTTCGAAATGCATTAATGCCAGGCTGGAAACATAGTCAAAGGCTGAAGACAATGGTGTAAAGACTAAGAGTGAAAGGAGGTTAAGAACAATGACAAGCGAGAAGTTCACTGTAGATGGAAGTCAAGTGGTCGAGAAGATTAAGGAGCTAATACATCAAGGAAATATCAGAAGAGTTCGTTTAATACATAAGGGGCGTCCCCTGATAGACATCCCACTGTCAGTAGGTGTTCCCGTAGCTGCAGCAACAGTCCTGGCAGCTCCAGTACTGGCTGCGCTGGGAGCAATTGCCGCACTGGTCACAGAATGCACTATCGAGGTGGAGAGGACAGAAGATACCCCGGAAGAGAAGGACAAAAAACAATAGAAAGCTAGCCACTCTCTGTGTAATGGTTCGGGTATTGAAAGCGCTGTCGACCCGAACGATCTGCGTTCCACGCAGGCTATAAGGATAAAAAAGTTAGCTACTATTCGTATCGGGGGAAGCTTAGGCGGCTGAGTGTAGAATAGAATGGTCTCTTTGAGGTATACTTTACATAGCATGGCAGCCTTCGATACAGGCGAAATAAAGTCTAAGGCAAAAAGCAACTTTACCGATGCCTGGATAGCTACGGCGAAGCTTATCCCCACCGGCACTGAAATCTCTCTGACGAGGAAAGGCAAACCCCATCTTGTACGGGAATTAATTCAAAAATCTCGCCATATTCTACTAAACCTGGGTTTTGACGAGGTCGAGAATCTCACAATGCTGCCCGACAGCGATGTGGTCAAGCAGTATGGGCCGGAAGCTCGAGTTATTCTCGACAGGGCTTTTTACTTAGCGGAATTGCCTCGCCCTGACATAGGGTTGAGCGCGAGAAGAATAGCTCAACTGAAGAAGATAGCAGAAGAAATTGACATTGAAAGCTTGCAGACCATTTTGAGAAATTATAAAAAGGGGGAAATCGAGGCGGATAATCTTATCGAAGAGCTCATTGCTGGACTGGGCATCACTGATTACCAGGCTACGGAGCTCCTGGATAAGGTTTTCCCCGAGATAAAAGAACTGCAGCCAGTGCCCTCCAACAAGACTCTGAGGAGTCACATGACGGCTACCTGGTTTCATACCTTAGCAGCATTACAGGACAAAGCCAGCTTTCCAGTCGCTTTATTTTCTGTGGGTCCCAGATATCGCAATGAACAGAGAGAAGATGCCCAGCATTTGCGAGTCCATCACTCAGCATCCATCGTGGTCATGGACCCTGAAATGTCCTTAGATGCGGGAAGGGCGGTTACCAGGGATATCATGCAGCAATACGGCTTTTCCGACATCAAATTTGAGACCAAGATAGCAACATCCAAGTACTATGCCCCCGGGCAAGAGCAAGAGGTCTTCGTTAATTATAAGGGCACCTGGCTCGAAATAGCGGACATTGGAATGTATTCGCCTGTAGCCCTAGCCAATTTCGACATTAAATACCCTGTGTTCAACGCAGGATTTGGCATTGAGCGACTGGGGATGCTTATTTATGGAATAGACGATGTGAGGAAGCTAGCATATCCCCAATTTTCTGTAACGGAGTATTCTGACGAGGAGATAGCTAAATCTATTACCTATATAGCCAGCCCTGAGACAGCCAGGGGGCAGAAAATAGCCAGGGCAATTGAGGAAACCGCCCGAAGGCACAAAGACGAGATTGCCCCATGTGAGTTTTCGGCCTGGAAAGACAAGTCTATTGAGGTGAAAGTTGTCGAAAAAGAAGCCGGCAAGCGATTAATCGGTCCCGCCGGTTTCAATGAGATCTGCATTGCCAATGGCAGTATTTATAGTGATGTTGTGCCTTCAGGCATACACACCGGGATAAACTATATGCATGCTATAGCCACGGGTGCCGCAGCAGCAATAGAAAGCAGCAACGATAACTTGCTCTACCAGGTAAAGACAATAAAGCATCTCTCTGACCTTAATCTACAGATTCCCGAAGCTGTCCGACAACATATTGAAGGACAGCAGAAGAAGATAGGGGTCGCTGGCGCTGTATTTGTAACCATAGA
>DATKVL010000055.1:0-4530 GCA_035530115.1 Dehalococcoidia bacterium
TTGCGAGCCCAAAATTGATGGGCTGGCAGTAGCCTTGACTTACGTTGATGGTTTGCTCGTCACAGGAGCAACCAGAGGGGATGGCTACCGGGGCGAGGACATCACACAGAACTTGAAAACCATCAGGAGTATTCCCCTTTCTGTATCCAGAGAGGCGCCGCCCAGATTTGAAGTCCGGGGCGAAGTTTATCTTCCTAAAGCTGGTTTTAAAAAGCTTAACGAGGAAAGGGCTAAAGAGGAGCTGCCGCTTTTTGCCAATCCCAGGAATGCTGCTGCCGGCTCGGTAAGGCAGTTCGATTCCAGCATTACTGCTAAACGCCCTCTGGACATATTCGTCTATGGATTGGGTTGGGCTGAAGGCGAGGCGGTGCCCGACACCCATTGGGAGATTATGCAATACCTCAAGTCCCTGGGCTTCAAGATAAACCCCAATATTGCCCTATGCCACTCCCTCGATGAAGTGGAGAAATATCATCAGAGCTGGGTAGAAAGCCGGGAAAACTTTCCTTACGAAGCTGATGGCATAGTGGTAAAGGTCAATTCTATTGCCCTCCAGCAAGAGCTGGGCACTGTGGCTCACGAGCCAAGATGGGCCATTGCTTATAAGTTTCCCGCTATCCAGGGTACTACGCGCCTTAAAGACATTGGCATAAATGTTGGTAGGACAGGAAGCCTTAACCCCTACGCTATTTTAGAGCAAGTTCGAGTGGGCGGTGTCGTTATCAGCTCAGCAGCGCTGCATAATGAGGAAGACATCCATCGTAAAGATATCCGCATTGGCGACTGGGTTATTGTGCAGCGGGCTGGTGAAGTGATACCCGAGATCGTCGAACCTATTGTTAGCCGCCGTACTGGCAAGGAAAAAGAGTTCTCCATACAAGAAAAAACTTGGGAAATCTACAGAAAAAGAAAGGGTGCCTCGGGAGAAGAGATGCCTCCCGGCTATCCTATCTGCCCTGTATGTGGAAGCGAGGCGATAAAGCCCCAAGGTGAAGCTATGCATCGCTGCACGAATGCTGCTTGCCCCTCTCAAGCCCTGGAGAAAATCAAGCACTTTGTCAGCCGCGGGGCAATGGATATCGATGGCGTTGGTGAAAAGCTATGCCAGGCCTTGTTCGAGGCCGGCCTGGTCAAGGATGCTGCCGATTTATACTACCTCACCAAAGAGCAACTTCTCGGTCTGGAAAGAATGGCGGATAAAAGCATCGCCAATGTGCTTAATTCCATCAAGGAAAGTAAGAACAGACCTTTAGCCCGGGTGATTTTTGCCCTGGGAATCCTGCATGTCGGTGAGCAATACGCCGAACTACTAGCACAGGAATTTCAGAGTATTAGCAAACTGGACAAAGCTAGTAAGAAAAAACTTTCAAAAATTAACTCCATCGGCCCCAAGATTGCTGAAAGCATCGTTGCCTTTTTCAGACAGGAAGGAAACAGACGCATTATTGAGAAGCTACGGGAAAAAAAGGTGGGGCAAGGGTTGGGGAAGAGAAGGGCTAAAGCCGTCAAGCCCGAGAAGTTACCATTTTCTGGACGGGAATTTGTCCTAACCGGGAAGCTGGAATCCTTCTCTCGCCCAGAAGCAGAAGCAAGAATAAAGGCCTTGGGGGGCAAAGTAGGCTCGGACGTCACCAGGAAGACCTCTTATGTGGTGATGGGTGCCGACCCTGGCTCCAAGTTAGCTAAAGCTCAAAAATTGGGGATAGAGACACTCAATGAAGCTGAGTTCCTGGAGAAGGTGTATAAGACTGGCGGCAAATAATAGAAACTCTCTTGACTCTAAGTTTATCGGAATTGGATTTACTAATCTTATTGGGCTGTAACGCTCTAGCTTCGCTTTGAGTTCGTTAAATCCAAGCCGGAAGTCCCCAAACTACGATGTTTAACCTACAACCTTACCTTGAAAAATCTGGAAAGTTGAGAACGACAAACGAAAAGCATTTCTGTACGTATAGTAACAACGTGGAGCATGACCAACATTTATGGAGCAATTATAAAAGAAGGAAATAGAGCTTTAATGAAGGTTAATGCTGTCTATTATAGAATGGGAGTTGATGACCGTGTTCTTCATAATATTGGGCGAGGAGTTGTTTCTCTCTGTCACGTGCTCTGGAAAAATGGGTTAGCTCGTAGCCCACGCTCATGAAGACCTTGTATCTATCATGGTCAGCTATTCTTCTCTGAATAGATTTAGCTTTGCCGATATATACCAAAATATTCCCGCTTTGAAAAAGAAAGTAAACACCTGACTCATTGGGAAGCGTATCCATATTTTCTCGGCTGATATAAGCTCGGTCACTGTGGGTGCTGTTCATCTTCTGGTAGTTTTTTGTCTAGATAAATAACCCAGGCTTCTCCAATTCTTGGTAGTCTCTCCTTGACAGGTTCGTATCGTCCAGCAAGTTTTTTTGGGTCTAGAAAATAAAAACTAAAAAACGACCTTGTCCCAACCGATGCACCACCAGTCCGCTTAAGGAGTTTGAGAGCACCTTTGGCATTACTATCAGAGGTAAATTGAAAGACTATGGCTTTCATTTGAGCTGAGTAAGCCAATATTACGTGACTTTTATCCTCCAAAGGAGCTTTGTGGCACATGCCTGCATTAAAAAGGATTCCGGATGTATCTGTAATAGTTATTCTGACATCTTTTATCCTAGCACCTTTTGAAGTAAATACCTCTAAATCTTCCCAACTTTCTAACCCCTTTTCTTTTGGCATGTAACCTCCTTTTAAGAAGACCTTTCCTTAATTATAGTGTTTAACTTTCACAAATTCAACATTACTATTTGCATTATTTACTGCATTATTAAACTTGCAGAAAAGAGGATGAGCTTCTTCACTTCTATTATTATTATATCATAAATGATTCTCCGCTTTAATTCTCATCTTCTGGGATGGTTTAAGTTAGTGTGGTTTATGCAGCCTTTCTAAAATACACTTCATTAAAGTGTTAAGGCTAAATCTAAGCATTCAGCCAATCAAGCTTGAAAATGGAAGGCTAGAGCGAGTTAAATCAATCAATCTTGCTCCTGGTCAGTATAACTAAATAACTAATCTGTAGTAGTCCTGATTAGTGTAGTGTCCCTGGAATACTGAGTACCGCCATACTCGCCATGTGTGTATCGGAAGCCTTGAGCCGCTTTTGCTGAGGTATCAACTTAGCGGAGGATAATAGTCGAGATAAAAATCATATTCCGCTCCTGCAACACGGTTAACTTCAGTACCGTCTTTCAGCAAAATAACCGTAATCGAATTACCTGGCGTTTTGTTCCAGATTACACAGGAGATTTCTATTCCCGGTATGACAAATTCAAAGGTATTCTTATCCGCCGTCATTTTGCCTTGCAGGTCGGTCCCCTCAGTTCGACTACCTATAACATGTTTCACTTCATGTGTGCAGGAGCCTTCAAACTCTGTTCCATCAGTACCAATGACCTTAACAGTAAACTCTGCGTTTTTCCAGCTCCTGATACCGGGACAGACGGCAAGACCGACCAAGATGCCCACAAGCACGAGAATAGCAACTATCGCCAATCTTGCTTTCATATTCCTATCCTAATTTTAGTTCTTATGTGACCCGATGTCAAGAACAAGGGCAAGGTGCATGGAAGACTAAAGCGGGTTAAACCAATCGATTCTTCCTGGCCAGTGTAACTAAATAACTAATTTGTAGTAGGCTTAATTGGTATGGCGTCCCTGGAATTTGGGAGAGATTAAGCGAAGCGGAATAATGCAACCTTTTCGACTCTCTTGCATTATGGTAATAGGGGAGGGCAGAGTCGGTGAAACAAACAGAACAGAGGCATCGGCTTCTATTTTTGGGGGAGGCGTCAGAGTGAAATCCGTCTCGGGGCAAATAAGAAGCCCGACAGGCGTAGTAATAACTAATAAGCTATCACTAGCCGCTTTCATTGTCTTGAATGTCATAGACGGTATTCTCACCAAGTCTCTACCAGCAGCTGTTGCATACGAGTTTAACCCGATTATGTCACATACTGGCTGGGTGTTTTGGACAGTTAAACTTGGCATAACAGCAATTGTCATCCTAGGGCTACTTTTCTTTGAGCCCAGGTTCCCTTTTCAGGTAAAAAGGATACTTACGGGTCTTGTGGCCGGGATGGTAGTTATCTGCCTATTCAATTTAGCAGTATTGATATCTATAGGTATACTATGAGAGGTTCGATAGGCACTTCGCACTGTATGTCATTGGAAACCACATCTTGTTGCCAAGCTTTTGTAACCCTGGCGAACATAAGGCCATTCAGCTAATAAAGCTTGGAAGAGGAAGCCTAAAGCAAGTTAAACCAATCAAGCTTGCTGTGTAAGGTAGCGAGGATTTGCTTAGCGTCGATGGAATCAGCCATAATATCCGGAGACTGAATTCCCACAAACTCTAAGTGAATGAAACTCATAGTTGGTTTGGGCAATCCCGGCAAGATTTATGCCCGTAATCGCCATAATGTTGGCTTCCTGTGCCTGAATTACTTCGCCAGGCTGCATTCTATCCGCTTTGACCACAGGCAATGCCGG
>DATKVL010000056.1:0-1250 GCA_035530115.1 Dehalococcoidia bacterium
TGGTACTGATGGAAATTTATAGAGAATTCGTGGCCATTAAAGAAAGAGCTTTCGTATTTCTTTGATTCCATTCCGATGATAAAACTCAATTTATATATTTTTCTTTGTTCACAGGTAAATCTCCCCAATGTCATCGTATCCATCTTGCTAACCAATTCAATTTGTGTTATATCGCAACCATTCGTTTTGTCTACCAATGCCTTCATGTATTGTATGATTACTTTCATGTGTTTTTTGTTTCTTTTCACTATTGGCTTGAAATCCCATATTTCGTCATCGTATTCACTGCTTGCAAGCGCCGCTTTTTCACTATTTTTCATCGCTATGGCTGTAACGTAATCATGCCTTGCCTCCCTATAGCTATACGTTTCTGGCCTGGGAGAACTTGCAGCATCGCAGTACGCTTCAAACTCATCGCTTTGCCCAAACTCGTCTCCGAAATCATTTGGATGCATTAGGGCTGCCGATATTCTTTCTAAGCCTCGGTGCCCATTTTCTTTTACCGCTTCCATTATCGTCTCAGCTATCTTTTTCTTTGCCAATAGTTCACCGGCATTGTCCCATGCTTTATTGCTTGCCACAGTATCTCCTTATTTTCCGCCTGCTCTCATTTCCCAGAGAAGAGCATTAATAACCCCGTGAATAACATTCCAAACCCAGCACCCTTAATATATCTCCAGAAATTTTTCCTTTTAATATTCCTGATGGTCGTATTGTTGATCTTAACAATCTCGTTCAGATTGTCAACTCTCAGGTTGCAGCTTGCGTAATCCTCATCCTGCAATTTAATTACGTTGTGGTATTCTGTGATTTCAGCTTTATGAAGTTTTATGGTCAGGTCGAATTTATCGGTAGAGCCTTTGATATATTTTTTGTAATCTATCAGTAGGTTACCAAAGTTTTCTTGACATTCCGGAAGGTCATAAAATACAACATCCCTGTAAAGGCTTATCTTTTTATTGGCTTCAGATATCCCCTTTCTATAATCCAATACAGCCTTATCCTTAGCTGCGGAAATCGCTTTGATCTGTTCAGTTTTCAGCTTAATGGCTGCCAGGTTACGCTTTTCAGTTTCAAGCAGATTTTCATTTTTAATTTCAATAGCTTCAATCCGGGCCCGGGCTGCGTCAAGGTCACTGCTTACCGCGCGGTACCCAATAAAGCCGACTATCAGCAGGATTACTCCGCATAGTATCAGCACACTTTTCCACTTCCTTTTCATAAGAGCACCATGATTGCAATTATCGCTA
>DATKVL010000057.1:0-2677 GCA_035530115.1 Dehalococcoidia bacterium
TAAAGCCTTGAACGTATCTTGACCAGATTCTGTAGTAGCATCTAAACCTCTAATTAAATTATTAAACTCGTCGCGTGTTGACGGCAAAGCCATGCCTGTTTGAGCAACTACTTTTTCTATAGAACCCAAACTATCAGAGAAAGCATAGGCTTCATTAGTTGATAGGAAATTACTTGTAAGCGTTCCCATAGCTTCTGTGAAGCCTTCAACGCCACCTAATGCCGTTGTCATAGATTCGTTTATAAATGCCGTACTTAATCCTACTTCGTTGAAAGTATCTTTTAGATTTAAGAGGGCATTAATAAATTGTGTTATTTCTTCTTCAGTCCCTTCAAATTCTTGAACAGCGTCTTTAAAATATGTGAAAAATTCAATATCATCAGTAACAACAAAATCACTGATACCTGTCTTAATAAACTCGACAACATCAGTAATTTGCATGGTAATTCTATCTGCTAAATCTTGTGCAACGCCTTCTGGGATAGATACGCCTGCAATCTTGCTAAATAATTCTTGTGCTTTTGCTTTTAGTTGTGCATTAATCTCATCTGTTGTAATTTCACCACTAACAAACGCTTCATTCATAGATGCGACGTAATCTTGTAATTGTTCAGTTACCGCTTCTCTGACTCGGTCGCGTTCCTCTTTAGAAGCCTCACCAAGCCCTCTCATAACACCGTCCCACATAGCTTGTCTAGCTTCCTGTGAGAATGTAGTAGTCATTTCAGATGCTGACTGCGATCCTTCGCCAACTATTTGAGCAATGTAATTTGCAATGTCACCTGCTACCATATCACTAACGGTTGCGTCTGGATCAGGTATCTTAATCGCACGTACAGAATGTTTGATGGCATTAACAGCCATTTGTTCCATTTGTTCAGTGAACCATTCATCACCTTTATCTTCAAAGGCTTCTATGTGATAGGTAAAATCAGTGAATGAAGCAAGCAATGAATTATTACCAAAGCCCAGCGATTGGCTAACCTCTGCTATGATTTCATTAGTTTTGCCCAACGCTTCATTTAATTGTTTAACAGTAGCTTCATCTAATGATTCATACCCGACGCGCTCACCACCGCCGATCATAGCGTCTTTAACTTCTTTGAATCCTTTGTCAAAGTCACCTACCAAGCCTTCTGTAGTCCCTCTTATGCTCACACGTACCCATTCAGATTCGCGTACCCATTGGGCACCTAACCCTATAAAGTCAGCCGCGAATGCGGTGGCGGCACCTATCATTGGATTAATAGCACCTACAGTGCTTAATATAGCCCCTTTAAAATCACCATCTAATAATGATTTACCAATCCCTAAAGCATTACCGAATCCTCCGAGTGCTTTAGTTACACCGCCAATAGCACCGCTTTCTGAAAATAGAGAACCAATTGATCCACTCTTAGAAAATAACCCTTCTGTAAATGTTTTGCCTATTCCTTCTAACATTCCACCGCCGCTAAACATTTCACCTATCCCACCCATAATGCCGTCGCCGCTAAATGTACTAGATAATTCTTTGACCCAACCAAAAGCGTTATCAATACCACCTAACAGACCACCGCCGCCGCCCATGTCACCCATTTGAGCAGTAACCTGTTTAATCGCTTCTTCTAACGCAATTCCTGTAGCTTTTGATAAATCAATAGCCATTTGCATTGCAGTTTGATTTAACTGTGGGCTTACCTGTGAAAGTAATTGTGCAAGGTTTTCATCTATCTTGTCGGCAGCACCGCCCACATTGTCAGCTATCTGTTGTTCAGTGTAACCCATTTTTTCTATGAGCATACCACGTAACATTTGCGCTACATTAGCGTCTATCTTAACCAATGCTTCATCATTTAATTTGCCTGCGATAGCTTGTTCGGATAAACCTAATTCTAATGCCGCTTCTTGTCTTAGATAGTCAAGTATATTCCCGTCAATTTCACCCAACGCTTCTGTTGTTAAAGATGAAATTTCTTCCATCGTACCTGTGAAGCCCATACCTTTACTGACAGCTTGTCTTAACTCGTTCAAAACTATTTCATCTGATTTCTCTATCACTTCGATAGGTGCTTTCATTAATTCTGCAATGCGTTGTTTAACTTGATCTGCTTTAACAGGATTATTGGCTAAATCTTGTTCCGTTAATTCCATACTACCCATAACAAAGCTACGCAATGATTCAGACATCTTTGAAGCAACCTGATCATCAAATACGCCCGAATCAATTTCATCTTGCGTTAATCCAAGTTGAGCAGTTTGCTTTAATTCGTCAACAATAGCCTTGTCTAGCCTAATCAACTCATGATTTAAATTCTTTGTTATTGCGTCTTCTGTAAAATCTAATTTAGCTTTAGCCCGTGACGTAACGCTTTGTGCAATCTTCTTATCGAATAACAGCGTAGCATCAATCACGTTATCAGATAACGCTTTTTCAGTACCTGACAGACTGATATTTGCGTTGCCCATAATCTCTTTAACGCGGTTGTCAACTTTAGCCAGTTCCTCTTTTGAGAGTTCAGATATTTGCGTAGCAGTGCCAGTTAACTCAAAAGCTACTTGAGAGCGTAGCAATTCAGCAACGCGATCATCAATCTTGCCCTTAGTAGCATCAGTTAACCCTTTTGCTATGGTTTCTTGAGTTAAGCCTAGTTCATTTATCGCTTGCTGTTTTAGAATTTCAGCTATTCTTACATCT
>DATKVL010000058.1:0-7247 GCA_035530115.1 Dehalococcoidia bacterium
CAAGCTATCAATCTTGCCCTCTTGGTCAATTATGGTTACCTTATTGGTGTCAACGCCAAAGCCACTATCACTAGCTGTAATATCATTGGCCACGATAAAGTCAAGTCCCTTTTGCTGGAGTTTCTGCTTAGCATTTTTCACTAGGTTACTGCTCTCAGCGGCAAAGCCTACTTTAATGAAATTTCCTTTGACACTGCCTAAGATATCCGGAGTGCATTCCAGCTCTAAGGTTAACCCTGCCTCTCTTTTTTTAATCTTATCTTTAGCCGCTTTTATCGGACGGTAATCAGCTACGGCGGCTGCCATAATTAGAGCATCAGCCTGGGGAGTCACATTCTCTACTGCTTGATGCATTTCCTGAGCTGTGCTAACTTGGATGACGTCAATGCCCACGAGCTGAGGTAACGAGGTAGGTACTGTAATCAACGTTACTTTAGCTCCTCGGTCACGGGCTGCCTCAGCTAAAGCATAGCCCATCTTCCCCGATGAGCGGTTGCAGATGTAACGAACAGGGTCGATAGGTTCTTGAGTACCGCCTGCGGTGACCACGATACGCCTGCCCGCAAGGTCTCCACCCCTACCCAATACCTGACGCATGTTGCCTATAATGTCATTGATATCGGCAAGTCGCCCCAGACCTTCTTTACCCGAGGCTAACCAGCCCCAAGCTGGAGCAATAATCACAAAATCGCGAGCTTTAAGCTTAGACAGGTTATCCTGGGTGACTGGATTACTATACATATTGGTTTCCATAGCTGGGGCTATGATCACTGGCGCCTTCGTAGCCAGTACTGTGCAGCATAGTATGTCGTCAGCAATGCCAGCAGCCAGCTTGGCAATGATATTAGCAGTAGCTGGGGCAATAGCTACTATGTCAGCAGCTTCCGCCAGAGAGACATGCTCAATACTGAATTCAGAGGCTAAATCAAACATTTCAGTAACTACCGGTCTCCCCGTAATCGCTCGGAAGGTAACAGGTGATATAAACTGGATGGCCTCTTCAGTCATAATTACATTCACCTTGGCCCCCGCTTGAGTCAACTGGCTGGCAATCTCTGCTGCTTTGTAGGCAGCAATACTCCCTGTTATCCCTAAAACTATAGTTTTGTTGCTAAGCACTACTGTTCCTTGTTCATTTCATAAATGAGGCGCAGTCCAATTAAGGTTAAATTGGGATTTATTACGTCTATGGCTGCTATCTCTTCGGCAAAAGGGTAAGCCTGGCCACCGGTAGCTATCACCTTTGCTTTGCTTCCCAATTCCTGTTCTATTCGCCGAATCATGCCTTCAATAAGCTCAATGTAACCAAATATTATACCTGATTGCATAGCCGAGATAGTATTTCTGCCGATGACTTGCTTGGGATGGACTAGTTCTATTCGAGGCAACATGGCAGTGCGGGCGAACAATGCTTCACTAGCTATATTAATCCCTGGGGCAATAGCCCCGCCAAGATAATCTCCCTCCTTGGAAACAACGTCGAAAGTGGTAGCTGTGCCAAGGTCAATAATTATTAACGGTTTTCCATAGAGGTTCTGGGCAGCCACGGCGTTGACCACGCGGTCAGGGCCAACCTCACGAGGATTATCCAGGCGGATGCGCATGCCTGTCTTAACACCAGCTTCGACCACTAAGGGTTTAGTATTTAAATATTTCCTACACAGTTCCACGAATGTATACAGCAGCGGTGGCACAACACCACATAATACTACTCCGGTAACCTTTGAAGGCAAGACCTTTTCCCGCTCCATAAGGTTGAGCACCGCTCCGCCATACTCGTCTGAAGTGCGATGAATGCCGGTAGCTAAATTCCAGGTAGCTTTTAGTCTATCACCATCAAATATACCCAGCTTAACGTTGGTGTTCCCAATATCAATTGCTAATAACATAGGTGCTTAGCTTTATCTTTATCCTCCTGGCATTATGGACTGAGTATAGCACTACTATCTAATCTGTGCTACTATCGAAGCTCTAGGTTAAAAAGCTTGGCATTAGCTAGAAGCATAATTTTCGCCACCCCCTCCTTGCAAGTCTTGTAACCTCTTGCCCATGGCCTGCCAGTGTGTACCCGGCCAGTAGATACGATGGCAGGCGGGACATTCGGTATATTGAGTTTGAGTTTCAAAAACGTGAGCGGGGACCAGGTTTTTCACCTCTTCCTTGCCCCGGGCTATTAATACTTGATTACATTCCAGGCAAAGGGAGAAAGGTTTGAAATGATAATTCAAATTCAAAGCTTTCACTACTTCCTGCAACTGGAGTTTAGGGTCATCCTGTTTAATGAGTATAGTTTTGAGCTTGCCATTTGTGACCAAGCGCCTTTTCATAAATTGAGTATCTTTAGTCAAAATCACCCTGCCCTCACTAAGAGCTGTTTTAATCATTTGACCATCGTCTTTTTGCCTGAACAGTAGAGTATCATAGCCAATCAGCCTTAACCATCGAGCCAGTTTGCCAACGTTGTTATCTGCAATGAATTTAACTTCCATAGCTTGTCCAGAACAAAGGTAATTGATTCAGCTGGAAGGCTTAGAGGTCTCGCCGATGGCGGATGTTAAAAAATATGCCCACGAATAACAATTCTTATCTATTTTAACATTAATTCCGTGGCTAAAGTATCTATTGCCACTCAACCCCTTAGACCGTTCACATCAAATCTGCGTGATTCAGATTATTGACAGAAGACGGTTTTTTTTATATCCTTTAGCGGCAAAAATCTTTAAGGAGGTTAGGAAATGCCAGTTAATATGATTGTCTGTTGCAAGCAAGTGCCTGACCCTGAAGCGCCACCGTCTGTGTTTAAGGTGGTAAACAACAAGATGACCTTGCCACCAGACGTAAAACCTGTAATCGGTCAATACGAGGAATTCGCCTTGGAGGCTGCCCTCAAAATCAAGGATACCGGGGGGGGCAAAATTACTGCGCTCAGCTTAGGTAATAACTTCGTTCGCGACGTAATTAAGAAAGCGTTAGCTGTAGGGGGCGATGAACTCATTCTTCTGGAAGACGAAGCTTTTGAGGGAGGCGATAGCTGGTCAACTGCCAACGCCCTGGCTATGGCAATAAAGAAAATAGGCGAATATGACATTATTTTCTGCGGTAGACAATCCTCTGATTGGGATGCTGGTCAAGTAGGTCTAGGCATTGCTGATATTTTAGGAATCCCGGCTGTAACCTTGGCTCGTAAAGTGGAGGTCGTCGATGGGAAAGCGAAGGTTGAGCGAGTTATTCCCGACGGCTACCAGGTTGTTGAAGTGACACTTCCCGCCCTAATTATAGTAACCAGCGGGTTAGGAGCACTTCGTTATGCCACCTTGAAAGGCATCATGGCAGCAGCTAAAAAACAACTTGTCATTTGGAAACCAGCCGATATTGGGCTCGAGTCTTCACAAATTGGCGCTGCTGGAAGGCATAGCAAGTTAGATAAACTCTTCCAGCCAGTCAAAGAAGCCAAATGTGAAATAATCGAAGGAGAGACGCCCGCAGAGGCCGGCGCTAATCTAGCCGTAAAACTCAGGGAAGCCAAATTACTTTAAAGTTAAGGAGGAAATAATGGCTGAATACAAAGGTATATTAGTTTGTGGTGAGCTGGCAGACGGGAAGTTAGCCTCCATTACCACTGAGTTGCTAGGATGTGGTAGGAAGCTTGCTGATGACCTGAAGGAAGACTTATCTTGCCTGCTGGCCAGCGATGCAGTTGGCGAAGCTTCTAAAGAAGCAATTGCTTTCGGAGCAGACAAGGTTTATGCTGTAGAACACCCCGCCCTCAAAGAATACCAAGCTGATTCTTATATGCAAGCCGCGGAAAAATTGGTCAAAGAGATTTCGCCTCGGACAATACTTATGGGGCAAACATCTATGGGTAGAGACTTGGCTCCTCGCCTTGCCTTCAGACTAGGTACCAGCCTGACAACAGATTGTCTCGACTTAAGCATAGACCCGGCGACAAAGCTGCTGACGCAAACGCGTCCTGTTTATGGCGGCAATGCTCAAGCTATATTCACCAGCGAGTTTATGCCTCAGATGGTTACTATTAGGACCAAGGCAATGTCACCGTTGGAGCGTGATGATTCAAGGAAAGGAGAGGTCATACCCACTAAGATTGACATAGATACGTCGAAGGTAAGGACAAAGATATTAGAGACTGTTAAGGAAGAGGCGGTCGGCATTAAGCTTGAGGATGCCCCTGTGATTGTCTGTGGAGGCAGGGGGATAGGTGGTCCTGAGCCCTTCCAGACTACATTGAAGGAGCTAGCTGATTTGCTGCATGGTGCAGTAGGTGCCTCACGCCCTCCTGCTGATAATGGTTGGGTGTCAGAGGCGCTGCATATCGGCCTTACTGGAAAAATTGTTGCCCCCGATATCTACATTGCCATAGCTGTTTCAGGTGCTAGCCAACACACAGCTGGATGTACAGGCTCCAAACACATCATAGCCATCAATAAGGACCCTGAGGCAAATATATTCAGGGAGGCGGAATTAGGAGTGGTGGGCAAATATGAAGAAGTGGTGCCAGCCCTTACTAACAAGCTAAAGGAGTTATTAGCTGGCTAGGATAAGCTGAGATAGCAGACTTATTAGCTGACCAAGATAGTGCACGAGCTTTCAGTTGATAACTGTCAGCTACTCTGCTTTTTTCTTGTCAGCGATGATTTTCTGACTAAGATGAGCGGGCACTTCTTCGTAGTGGTCAAATCCCATAACAAAGCTGCCGCGCCCTTGTGTCAGTGACCTTAAATTTAGGGCATAACGAAGCAGCTCTGCGTAAGGTGCCTGGGCTTCAATGACATTGATGCCATTACCGGGATTCATTCCAAATACGCGTCCCCTCTTAGTATTAAGGTCACTAGTAATATCTCCGGTATACATCTCAGGCACGGTTATAGTAAGATTCATTATAGGCTCAACCAATACCGGCTGTCCCTGGGATAATCCCTTTTTTAAGGCCTGTGCTCCCGCAATCTTAAAAGCAATGTCTGAAGAATCTACCGCATGGAAGCTACCATCATAAAGGGTTACCTTCACGTCCACTACAGGATATCCGGCTAGAACTCCTTCCTGCTTGGCCTCATTGACTCCCTTTTCCACAGAGGGAATATAGTTCTGGGGTATTGCCCCTCCGACAATCTTCTTAGCAAACTCAAATCCCCCACCCCGAGGCAAAGGCTCCAACTCTAGCAAGACATGCCCATATTGACCGTGCCCTCCGCTCTGCTTCCTATGTTTATACTCTGCCTTGGTTGACATAGTAATAGTCTCTTTGTAAGGAATCATTGGCAGATCTAATCTCACCTCTACTCCAAATTTGCGACGTATTTTCTCCCTGACTATCTCCAGATGGTTATCACCAACTCCGGAAATAATAAACTCGTTAGTATCAGCTTCGCGACGTGTTTGGAGAGAAGGGTCCTCCTCACAAATCCTGGGCAAAACGGTGCTCATCTTATCTAAATCGGTTTTCTCCTGAGGCTGGATTGCCATGCTGAAATTCGCTTTGGGGAATTCGATACCAGGGAGTATCACAGGATGTTCACGGGCACAGAGAGTATCCCCGGTAGTGGTTAAACTCAACCTAGCCACTGCCCCAATATCTCCGGCAGTGACCTGTGGCACTGTCTGTTGATTTTTGCCCAGCATGGTAAAAAGTTGGCCAATCCGTTCCATGTTATTCTTGTTGGCGTTCCAAACCTGGGAATTACTGGAAATAACGCCTGAATAAATCCGAAAATAGCTGAGCTTGCCCACATAGGGATCTGCACTGGTTTTAAAAACAAGACCAGCTAAGGGGGATTCAGCATTAGGTTTGACCTCCTCTTGATTACCGGTGGAAACATTCTTAGCGACAATGGCATCCTTTTCTTCTGGCGAAGGCAGGTAGTGACAAATACCATTGAGAACTTGCTGGATACCGATGCCCTTCAAAGCAGAGCCAACAAAAACAGGCACCAGCTTGCCAGCAATGGTAGACTTTTTTATGGCAGCAAAAATTTCCTCGTTGTTTATGGACTCACCCTTCAGATACTTGTTAATGAGTTCATCATCAACCTCCACGGCAGCCTCTACTAATTTCTCACGGCTAGCCTCTGCTTGTTCCCGGAGTGCTGAAGGTATTTCTGCTTCCTGCGAGGCAGCGCCAATGTAAGCTTTCATAGTCACCAAATCTACAATGCCTTGAAAATCACTTTGTGAACCTATGGGTAATTGAAGAGGCAAACATCTTGGTGACAACTTAGTCTGAATTCCCTCCAAAGTAGCTAAGAAATCAGCATTATCACGATCCATCTTATTAATAAATATTAACCGAGGCAAATTTGCTTTTTCAGCATCGCCCCACATCTGTTCTGTGCCTACCTCCACACCCGAAGCGGCGCATATTACAACTATTGCCCCCTCGGTTACCCTCAATCCCGATCTTACTTCACCCATAAAATCAGCATATCCCGGGGGATCAATGAGATTCAGCTTCATCCCCTGCCACTCAAATGGAAGCAGGGACAGGTTGATGCCCATATGACGTTCCATCTCGAGAGGGTCATAATCTGAGGTAGCAGTGCCATCCTCAACGTTCCCTAAACGCTGAATAGCGCCTGAGCTAAAGAGCATGGACTCAGTAAGCGAAGTTTTACCTGCCCCTTGATGAGACAGCAAGACAACATTCCGGATTTGCATGGCCCTCCATTATAATCTTGCCCCTGAAGATAAGCAACCGCTGTTACATTACGAAGCGTAATGCTATAATGTAACAGTCACGCCAAGATGAAACTGAGTTACGAACAGGTGAGGCATATCGCTTGGCTTGCTCGCTTGGGCTTAAGCGAGGAGGAGGTGGATAAATTTAGCCTCCAGCTATCTAATATTCTGGAGAACTTCGAAATACTCAAGCAAGTAGATACAGGCAACGTACCACCAGCAACTCATACCATCCCACTACAAAATGTCTTCCGGAAAGACGATGTAGCTGACTCATATTCCCAAGCTGAGATTTTATCAAACGCACCAAAACAAGCAGAAAAATGTTTCAACGTTCAGGCAATACTAGAGTAAGCTCATCAGACAAATGATTACCAACATAGTTATCGCCATCATAGTTGGCTACCTCTTTGGCTCTTTCCCTTCAGCATATCTTGCCGGTCGTCTGAGAAAAAGGATAGACATCCGAGAGGTCGGAAGCAAAAACATGGGTGCTATGAATGTCTACTACGAGGTCGGGCGAGTAGAGGCCGTGCTAGTGACCCTGGCTGACCTGG
>DATKVL010000059.1:0-1201 GCA_035530115.1 Dehalococcoidia bacterium
AAGCGAGCAACGCGAGCGTAGCGAACCCCGAGGAGGCCGGCGGCGGCCGGCCGACGAGCAGCGGCTGTGTTGTTAGGCGGCAGTACAAAATGTCTTCACATAGGCGGCGCGCCGGACGCCCGGAGGGCGAGGCGCGAGCATGGAACAACATTCTAAGTCACATCATTATTGTATTCCTAATGCTTTTCAACCTATCAAAATATTTTTCTTTATTGCATGTTTTTAGTGATCAAGCAAGCCAGTCTTTATGTATTTCTTCATTAGCTCGTATATATCGCCCTTATCCCCTTCCTTCCTAATGCCAACGGCTACAACAATAACAACAATTTCTTCCTCTACTACCTTATAAATAATTCTATATCTTTGCCCTGCAGCCCTAACAGACCTTAATTCTTTTAGTGACCCTTTTAACGGCTTTCCAAGCAAAAGAGGTTCACCTTTCAATGCTTCAATTTTTGAAATGACCTGATTTTGTGTCCGTTTATCTAGTTTCTTTATATTAGTTGCAGCAATTTGGGTAAGTTTGACCTTATACATTTAGGCTCTTTGCAAATGTATCGAAATCCTCAAGCTCATTATTCTCTAACTGCCTTAGTCCGGTCTTTAGATCTGCAGCCAGGCTTTCATCTGACATGATGTCCAATGTCTCAGCGATGCTTTCATAAGTATCCCATCGAAGCAATGCAAATACTTCTTTGCCGTGATTAGTCACTGAAATTGTGTCCTCGTATGCCAGCTCATCCTCAAGAGATGTTATTCTTCTTCGAGTCTCAGAAATGGACATTTGCTTTACCATCAGAATCTCCTGAGCATAAGATACATTTTATTGTACAATATGTCAATCTATTTGTACAAGTATTATTTCGCTTTACAGTAATGACTTAATGAGTTTTCCTGGCCCATTAGGCCAAGCCATACAGAATTTTTAACCATTAACAGTCGGCATCACTTTAATCCAAGGCGCCCGACGGCCGGAGGCCCGGGCGCGCTGCATGAGCTTTCTATTTTCCATTTTGTATTGCGCCTAACGTCCTTCCAGTTGACGACGTTAGCGCGCGCCAAAAGAGCGAATCTGAGCTATTGCGAAGATTTGCGGCGCGCGCTAATGTGGGTGAGCGGAATGAGCGAAGCGAGTGCAGCGAACCCCGACGAAGGAGCCGAGCGGTGCGAGGCGACTGAGGAGCGACAACTGGGTGTTAGG
>DATKVL010000060.1:0-2147 GCA_035530115.1 Dehalococcoidia bacterium
AAAACAGAAAAGAAGAAGAAGCCTAAGTTTGTAGGTGCTGAAGAAATTAAAAAAGGCATTTGAAGATTTCGCGCCTCGCCCTCCGGGCGTCCGGCGCGAAAAAGATATATGTTGTGGCGATCTTTCTAACTGCACCTAACATCCAGTTGCAACTCCTCAGTCGCCTCGCACTGCTCGGCTCCTTCGTCGGGGTTCGCTGCACTCGCTAACGCTCATTCCGCTCACCCACATTGCGCCCGCCGACGAACCTTCGCTTCGCTCAGGTTCGTTTTTATCGGCGGGCGCAACGTCAGCTAGCGGGAACGTTAGGCGCAATATATTTTCGTGCCGAATTTGAAGTGTTTGCGCGCCGTCCTGGCGCGCAAAAGAAAAAGCGGACGTAAGAAACTAGGATATTGGAGAATATTTATTAATGAAATACGTAGTTTGGGATTGGAATGGAACCTTATTGGATGATGTTTTGATATCTATTGAGTGCATGAATGTTCTACTGAGACAATACAAACTTAAGGAGTTGATGAACAAAGAAGAGTACAGAAATAGATTCTGTTTTCCAGTTGAGCAATATTATCAAAACCTTGGTTTTTATTTTTCGGCGATTCCTTTTACGGTATTGGCTAATGAATTTATGGGACTTTATAGAATGAAAAGCAAGCAATGCAATTTGAATAATGGTGTAATTGAAGTAATAGATATAATTAGATACAATGGATTAAAGCAGATTGTATTATCAGCGTCGAATAAAAATATTCTTGCTGAACAAGTCGCTGAAAGTGGCATATCTCTCTATTTTGATAAAATATTAGGAATAGAGGATAATTATGCAAAAACTAAAATTGAAGTTGCAAAGAAATGGAAGAACGAAAATAGCATTTTAGGTACAGATATTGTTATGGTTGGAGACACATATCATGATAATTAAGTATCTGAAACATTAGGTTGTTCCTGCATTTTGTATTCTTCTGGACATCAACGCATAAATACTGACATATATCATGGCGCAAAAGTGGCTGCTAAATTTGAAAATATACTTGACTACATTATGGATAAAGATTAGAATGACTTTAAATACTAATAGTAATGAGTAAATGCGATTCTTTATTTATCGCCCTCGACATCCATGTCTCGGGCGATTTATGAAGAGCACGAAAATAAACTGCGCCTAACACCCAGCCGCAGCTCCTCAGTCGCCTCGCACTGCTCGGCTCCTTCGTCGGGGTTCGCTGCACTCGCTAACGCTCATTCCGCTCACCCACATTAGCGCGCGCCGCGAATCTTCGCAATAGCTCAGATTCGCTCTTGTGGCGCGCGCTAACGTCAGCGGCTGGAAAACGTTAGGCGCAAGACCAGAAGCAAGAATTGGGACGAAGAGCGCGCGGGCCTCCGGCCGTCGCGCGCAAATAACGGAAGAGTTATAGAGACGGCCCGTGGGCCGATGATATAGCGGAAGAGTTATGGAGACGGCCCGTGGGCCGATTGAAATGGCGGAAGAGTTATGAAGAGGGGCCTGCGGCCCTATGAAATGGCGGAAGAGTTATGAAGAGGGGCCTGCGGCCCTATGAAATGGCGGAAGAGTTATGAAGAGGGGCCCGTGGGCCCTATGGAAATGGCGGAAGAGTTATGAAGAGGGGCCTGCGGCCCTATGAAATAGCGGAAGAGTTATGAAGAGGGGCCTACGGCCCTATGAAATAGCGGAAGAGTTATGAAGAGGGGCCTACGGCCCTATGAAATAGCGGAAGAGCTATGAAGACGGCTTTTGGCCGATTGAAAACATTAGAATAGTGAAAATTATTGCTTATTTTTCCATGTCCGCGCCGGGCCTCCGGCCGACGGCGCGCCTGTAACAAATTCGCTTCTGGTCCTGTCGCCTAACAACACAGCCGCTGCTCCTCGGCCGCCCGCCGGCGGCCTCGTCGGGGTTCGCTTCGCTCGCTATCGCTCACTTCGCTCACCCACATTGCGCCCGCCCGCGAATCCTCGAGTACTCGGATTCGCTCTTATGGGCGGGCGCAACGTCAGCCGCTGGCACGTTAGGCGCAAGACCAGAAGCAAGAATCTGGACGAAGAGCGCGCGGGCCTCCGGCCGTCGCGCGCAAATAGCGGAAGAGTTATGAAGACGGCCCGTAGGCCGATTGAAATAGCGGAAG
>DATKVL010000061.1:0-3313 GCA_035530115.1 Dehalococcoidia bacterium
CGGAGACACAAAATGTCAGTATTCAAAAAGATCGCAGCAGTCCAAGCAGCCCTCGCTAAACAGGGAATAAGCAAAGACCAAACCAACAGTTTTGATAAGTACAAGTTTCGTGGCATCGATGATGTCTACAATTCTCTTGCACCAATTATGGCTGAGCACAAACTGGTGGTCATCCCTAACGTGGAGAGTTACACGACTGAGACCTTCCAGACCTCTGCGGGCAAGCCGTCAATCATGGTCCGGGCAACTGTCCGGTATGTTCTGGTTGATGCTGAGGATGATAGCTCTACTTCTGCACTGGTTGTCGGTGAGGCATCTGACCGGGGCGACAAGGCCATGAACAAGGCCCTGAGTGCCGCCTACAAGCTGATGGCGTTTCAGGTGTTCTGTATCCCAACAGAAGCAGAGAGCCGAGACTCCGAGGAGGAAAGTATCGAACACACTGTAAAATTAATGGGTGCTGCCGAGATAGCATCCTTGCGCGACTGGCTGTCAAAGACCAACACTGACGAGGCGGCATTCTGCGAGTGGCAGAAGGTGAAATCCCTTGAGACCATGCAGCTCGAGCGCTATGCCCCGGCATTGGCCGCACTGCAACGCAAGGAGCAGCGTCTGTCTGAGGAGTACGCAAAGCAGGAAGCAATGACCGCTGAGTCACTGGGGAATGGGCAATGAGCACACAGAATCTAGAGCAAGGATCGCAGGCTTGGCTGGACGCACGAGTAGGCCTTGTGACCGGGTCCATGGTTGGGGCGGTCCTGAACTGTTCGCCATTCATGTCTCGCAAGAGAGCCCTGCGTGTCATGGTAGAGGAGTCAATGGGGCGAGCCACCAGATTCACCAGCGAGGCGATGAGCTGGGGCACCGATCACGAGGCTGAGGCGTGTAGACTTTATCAGGCCCTGTACGCAGGCAGCGAGACCATCACAGAGACAGGCTTCTGGGTGAAGGGCGATCTTGGCGCAAGTCCTGACCGGCTGGTTGGTGACGAGGGTTTAGTGGAGGTGAAGTGCCCCTACGCCATCCGGGATGACATCGCGCCGGTATTTAAAAAGCTGGATGACGTCCCGCACTATTGGCACCAGATGCAAATGCAGATGTATTGCACCGGCAGGAAGTGGTGCGACTTTCTGCAGTG
The DNA here is from genome assembly GCA_035530115.1 of Dehalococcoidia bacterium. Classification (GTDB taxonomy): domain Bacteria; phylum Chloroflexota; class Dehalococcoidia; order GIF9; family AB-539-J10; genus RBG-13-51-36. The sequence goes on from DATKVL010000061.1 coordinate 1,139, forward strand.
GACCCCACACGACCACAGCATGGTCCGGGTCTATGCTGACCCTAACTGGCTGGAAGACAACTCAGATGCCATCTGTTCGTTCATGGAAGAGTACGCTGTCCTGATGTCTCAGGTGGCTGAGGGCGGTCCTGCTGAAAGGCTGGCAATCTCCGAAGGATGGGAGAGCAGCGTTGAGCGATACGCAGCAGCAGATCAGGCATTCAAAAAGGCGCAGGCAGCACTGAGTGATGCGAGAGAGGGTCTGCTGGCTCTGATGAAGGGCAGCAAGCTAACGTTCATCGATAGCGACACAGCCAAGGTTCAGCAAATCACCAAGGCAGGCTCTGTGATGTGGAAGGCGATTGCCGAGAGCGAGATTTCAAAAGAAGTATTAGACAACAAAAAAAGCTGCCCGGCATACCACGGCAAAGGTTCCACGGCTTGGCGCATTGACCTCAAAGGAGACATGAAATGTTAAACAGATGTGATTTTATTGGACACCTCGGCAAGGACCCTGAGACAAGGGCTCTGCCCAGTGGCGACATAGTTTGCAACTTCTCTGTGGCAGCCAGTGAGAAATGGACCGACAAGCAGGGCCGGACGCAAGAACGGACCGAGTGGGTCAACTGCGTTACCTTTGGCAAGCTGAGTGATATATGCGCCAAGTATCTGGCGAAAGGCTCCAAGGTTTATGTGTCCGGCAAGATGAGGACCCGGAAGTGGCAGGACAGCTCCGGGCAGGACAAGTACACCACAGAAGTCGTTCTAAGCGAGATGAGGATGCTGGATAGTAAAGGGGAGGGGGGTGGCTCTCAAAGCGCTCAGAGAGCCCCACAGGAGCCCCAGAGGGCCCCACAGGAGCCAGAGAGACTCGCCGCTGACTTTGGTGACTTTGATGACGGGGATATTCCCTTTTGATCTGCGTCAGGTGCGGGGTGGAGGATGCGCCCCATTACAAAAACGACAAGAAGTGTAAGCCTTGTCGCCGCGATCTGGTAACTTCCCACAGGAATGCGAATATCGAGCGGATCAGGGCATACGACCGGGAGCGCGGCAACCACCAGTCTGCCGGATATTTCGCCAAGTATAGGCGCGAAAACCCAGAGAAGTACAAAGCCCACACTGCCGTGAATAACGCTGTGAGGGATGGAAGGTTGACCAAGTCAGAGGCTTGTGACAACTGCGGTGATACCGGGAGAATCCATGGCCACCATGATAATTACGATAGGCCGCTAGTGGTAGACTGGCTGTGTGTACCCTGTCATCACGAGAGGCACATAGTATTGAACAAAAAGTCTAGGGAAGATGGGCACCCCTTTTGAGGATATGCAAGGGCTGTAAAGAGGCCAAGCCCATAGCTGAATATTACGAATGTGACGGCAACCTCGATGGGCTGTTCGGAAAGTGCAAGCGATGTTTTATTGCACAGGTTGTGGCGGCACGGAAGATCAGAGAGAATAAGAAACCCCGGAGATGGGCGACCGGGTAACACCCCAGAGGCTCAATGCCTCATGACTGTGTCTCCAATGCCCCCTGCTCGGAGAGAAGTGAAGGCTGGTTACCGGAGCGGAAAGGTCCCTGATATCTCGGAAGTGGTATCGGGGATTTTTTTGTCTGAAATAAAGTTACTCAAAGTGTTGACACCGTGTAAACGTTTCTATATCATTCACCACCTAACCCAAGGAGATACAGTATGACTACCGAGAAAATTATGTTTGACGACCGAGAAGCTTGGCTGACTGAAGCAAGCAATTTGATTCTTGACGACCTTATAATGAACCAGTGCCCCGGATTCGAGCGCCCAAGCTTCAGAATATCTATCGGCTTCCCCAAGCACAGCCGGGGCGGCAGAGCCATCGCAGTATGCTTCAAAAAAGAAGCCAGCTCAGATGGTGTGAATGAGATATTCATCAACCCGGAAATTGATGATGCAGTACAGGTACTCGAGTCAGTCGCCCACGAGCTGATCCATGCCGTTGATAACTGCGAATCAGGCCACCGCAACTTCTTCGCACGAGTGGCACGAGCCATAGGGTTGGATGGCAAGTTCACAGCGACCTTTGCTGGAGCCGACCTGAAGGGTGTGCTTGAGAGCTACAGCGTTCTGTTGGGCAAGTTCCCACACCAGAAGATGCAGATGGCTGCTGTGCATAAGAAGGATGGCACCCGGCAGTTGAAGGTCGAATGCACATCCTG
>DATKVL010000062.1:0-4234 GCA_035530115.1 Dehalococcoidia bacterium
ACTTCTCTATCAAGGGATTGGCGATACCATACGCGTTTCCCTCACTGCCCATCCCTGTGAAGAGGTATTCGTGGCTTACGAAATTCTTAAAAGCTTGGGGCTTCGTCAACGGGGTCCAACTTTAGTAAGCTGCCCTTCCTGTGGCCGGGCTGAAGTTGATATCATTGCCCTGGCTGAGGCAGTGAGCAAGCGCCTGGAAAAAATAAGCAAACCTGTTAAGGTGGCAGTTATGGGCTGCATGGTCAACGGCCCTGGCGAGGCCAAGGATGCTGATGTCGGCATTGCCTGTGGCAAGGGGAAAGGTGCTATATTTAGAAAGGGGGAGGTAGTGGGCACAGCGAGTGAGGAAAATTTCCTAGAAGCTCTGATGGCAGAAGTAGACTCTCTCAGTAGGAAAGGATTAGAGTAAAGGTAAGAGAAGTGCGTTTTTCTAAGCTTTTTGGAAAGACACTACGGCAGGCACCCGCTGAAGCAGAAAGTGTAAGCCATCAATTATTGCTCAGAGCGGGCATGATTGCTCAGGAGGCTGCCGGAATTTATTCTTACCTGCCTATGGGATGGCGGGTGCTCAAAAAGATAGAAAACATAATCAGAGAGGAAATGGACAAGGCTGGCGGGCAGGAATTGATGCTGCCCGTGTTGCAGCCTTTTGAATTATGGCAACAATCAGGCAGGTATGTTTCCTTTGGCAAATCCTTGTTCACTTTGACCGACCGTAAGGAACATACGCTGGCTCTGGGACCCACCCATGAAGAAGTTATTACCGACCTTGTCCACCGCTACGTGCAAAGCTACCGGGAGCTTCCCTTGCTCCTTTACCAAATACAGACCAAACTTCGCGACGAGCCTCGCCCTCGCGGCGGCTTATTGAGAGTCCGTGAGTTCATCATGAAGGACCTTTACAGCTTTGATGCCGACGAAGCTGGTCTCGATGAAAGTTACCAGAGGATGAGTCAGGCTTACACGAATATCTATGCCCGCCTTGGCTTGCCAACGTTAGTGGTAGAGGCTGATAGTGGCGCCATAGGGGGCAAGGAATCCCATGAGTTCATGGTTCTCACTGAAGGCGGTGAAGACGAAATTATTCATTGCTCCAATTGTGGCTACGCCGCTAATGCCGAGAAGGCTCAATTTGCCAAAACCGACAAAACTGTCATTCCAGTGAGCCGAAACCCTGAGAGTAGCGAAGGGGAAGCGAAGAATCTTCTTTCTTTGGAGGAGATAGCCACGCCGGGGACGAAAGCCATCGAGGAGGTAGCTGATTTTGTCGGCGTGCCGACAAGTCAAACGCTTAAATCGGTGTTTTATTATGCCGACGGAGAATTTATCTTCGTTATCACTCGGGGCGATCTGGAAGTCAACGAAACCAAGCTAAGAAATGCTCTAAAGTGCTCTGAGCTTCGCCTGGCTACGGAAGGCGAGGTAAATGAAGCTGGAATTGTAGCTGGTTTTGCCTCACCCATAGGCATAAAAGGAGTAAAGGTCATAGCCGATGATTCCATAACCTCAGGCTCCAACTTCATCGTTGGCGCTAATAAGCCAGGGTATCATCTCAGGAATGCCAATTATCCCAGGGATTTTCAGGTTGACCTCATAGCTGATATTGTCCTGGCCCAGTCTGGAGATAGCTGTCCCAAGTGCGGTAGTGAATTATCCTCGGCTCGTGGCATTGAAGTTGGGCATGTATTTAAGTTGGGCACCTTCATCAGTGAGAGATTCGGAGCATCCTTCTTAGATAATGATGGCAAATCCCGGCCCATCGTCATGGGCTGCTATGGCATTGGACTGGGGCGATTGTTGGCAGCTATAGTAGAGCAAAGCCACGACGACAAAGGCATTATCTGGCCGCTCTCCGTAGCCCCTTATCAAATCTATCTTTGTCCTCTACATTTGGACAAGTCGGCAGTCCTCCCTACGGCGGAAAGGATTTATCAGGAATTACAAAAAGAAGGCATCAAAGTGCTTTTCGATGACCGTGACGACTCTCCCGGCGTTAAATTCAACGATGCTGACCTCCTGGGAATACCACTGCGCTTGACCTTATCTCCACGCACCTTACAAAGCCAGAGCGTAGAGGCAAAATGGCGAATGGAGAAGGCAGCCAAGCTTCTGCCTTTGGAAAACTTGGCGGTACAGGTGAAGAAGCTTCTAGATGAGACCGTAAGCTCTCAATCTTAATCGGCTTTAGCTCGCCGTTGCTGTAGTCGAGCAGCAAGGAATATCAAGACGACCCCAAAGATGATGCAAACCAGTATCTTAATCATTTTGGATATGTCCATAGTCAGAAAGAAGGCCAGGGTGAATATGCCTGCCATACAGGAGAGCCCGTACAGTACCATATAAGCCTTAATTGCTTTTTTCTTGGCTGCACGCCGAATCAGCCATACAATAAAGGCTATCACTAAAACTGTGCCTATAAAATATAACATCTAAGCTAACGCCCTAATTCCTGAAAGTGTCTTCCTAAAAAGGAAAATAAGCCTATCAAGAGGATGAGGCAGCCCAATTTGCCCCAGTCAGAAAGGTATTCCACATACTCGGCAGCCAGGTATACTATGCCAGAGATACATAGCACGATACCGAAGCCGTACAAAATATAATTTCTCATCGATAAGTAACTCCTATCCGCCGCTCCACCCCGTTACGTTCTATTTTCACAGTATATACTCCAAAACAAATATGGCGATAATGCCGAGAAAGCAGGCAATAGCCAGATATAAATATAGTTTCCTTTTACTCTCTGCTGCCATATTCCATAGAAGAATAAGTCATCATTACTCGAATGTCAATAGTTTTTCCTTAAATATTCCAAAAATATTGTAAAAGGTCTCGTTGCTTATGCGTATTATTCCCAATTCCAACTCGGAGAGGAAGTTCATCTCTTAGATTCTGCTTCTTTTCCCTGGCTAACTCAACTTCTCAGAGTAGCGCCGAGTTCCTGATGTAGTCTACCTAGCATCCGTTCTTGAAATTGATCAACTTCCTCGTCGGTCAAGGTATGGCTGGGTGATTGGTAGATAATCCTTATGGCAAAAGATTTCTTGCCCTTGGGTATTTGCTCGCCCCGATAAAGGTCAAAGAGAGTTACATGCTTTACCAGCGGAAAGCTTCGGATTATATTCTCCACTGTTCGGTAGATCACTTGCTCATCCACTACTAAAGCGATGTCTCGGGTTACGCTGGGAAACCGTGGGATAGGCTGGTATTCCTTTGTCACGGTAATCTTGGCCAATAATTTCTCCAGGTCAATTTCTATAAGACAAATAGTGTTAGAAAGTTCAAAGGCTTGTGTTACCCTGGGATGCACGTCTCCTACAATACCTACCTTGTCATCTTCAACGATTATGTCAGCCTTTTTTCCCGGGAATAGAATTTCATCATCGCCAATATCAAAACTCGCTTTCAGCCCCAACTGGTTCAGGAGATTTTCCACTATCCCCTTAACGTCAAAGAAATCGAGCGGCTCCTTATCAACTTGCCAGGATAATTCGGCCCTTGGGCCACTGAGCACAGCACACAGCATCTCTTTTTCTTGGGGCAGCTCTCTTTCTTCTTGAGATTGCTTCGCTTCGCTCGCAATGACGAGAGGGTGCTGAGGCAAGAATACCTTACCAATTTCAAAGAGCCTTATGCCGGCTTGCTCAAATTTTTGGTTATGTGACAACGTGGCGAGAAGACCAGCCCGTAAACTGGTACGCAGGTATTCCTGTTCCCTCGTCATAGGGTTAGCGACCTTTAACGGCGGAACTTTCAACTCAAGCTTTGGGGAAAGCTTCTGCAACTTCTCCAGGCTGACTAAAGAATAGGTTAGTATCTCTTGAAAGCCAAAACCGGTCAGAATATTACGTAATTTCTCCTTGAGATTGCTTTGCCGGGCTGACGGTGACAATCTTGATTTTTGTTGAGGCAAAGGAGAGCCAAGCCTGGTAATTGGGATTTTTTCATAACCAATGATGCGAACTACCTCCTCCACGAGGTCAGCAGAGCATTTAACGTCGCTGCGCCAGTAAGACACAGACACCGAAATTTGCGAACCTGAATTGCTCTCCTGGCATTCAAAGCCCAAAGCTTTTAATACCTTAAGAATTCCATCAATGTTGACCTTCAAGCCTGAAAGGCGCTCCACCTCCCGGGCGGTAAGCAATATAGGCTTTGGTTCTGATTTCCCGGGATAAACATCAATTATGCCCTTGGCTGCTTTGCCACCGGCTAGCTCCAGTAGCAGTTGAGTTGC
>DATKVL010000063.1:0-15138 GCA_035530115.1 Dehalococcoidia bacterium
GTAGCCACCATTGTCCTGGCGGCATTGGGCTACATACCCCAGGATGTTGAAATCACTGCCAGCGGCATCAATGTTGACTATGGTCCCTGGCTCATTGCCATAGGTTTACTTTTTCTTTCCACAGTAGGCGCCAGGGATATATATTCCTTGCTACAAAAGTACAAGCTCTCACCCAACCCATCGGAGCGTAATCAGATTGTTTATTTATTTGCTGGTATTGCTATCTTCACGGTGTTCATTCTCAGCGCTACTGGTCCCCGTGGAGGCGAATTTCCTGTGAGCCATATTGGCAACCTTATGATTGCCTGTGTCTTAACCTATGCTATTGTGACCTACCGTCTGCTGGATATCAGGGTTGTATTCCGCCAAGCCCTTATATACGTAGTCCTCTATGGCGGTAGTGTTGGCATTGTATTACTGCTTTTCAACCTCGCTCACCGGTTCGTCGGCTTTGAGCTTAACTTTGCCTCTTTAGCGGTAACCATTGGTCTGGGAATTCCAGCTATCCTGTTTCTTGTTCACAAGGTGCGTGACCTTTGGCAAAGGAAGGTGGAGGAAGCCTTTATCGGCGCAAGATACTCCTATCGCAGGCAGTTATCTGACTTTATCGCCAAAATACACGATGTTCTCACACTGGAGCAGTTGGGCAGCGAATTCATATCACTGCTTGCTCAGTCCATTGACTGTCGGAGAGCTTGTCTGCTTTTGCCCGAGGCTGAAAATGGAGGTTTTAGCGCCCAATTTATCTACCCTCCTGTGGAGGATAATCCTATGGGGGAGTTGAAATTAAGGCAGGATAGTCCTGTTGTGACCTGGCTGGAGCACGAAAGCACAATATTACCGGAAAGGAACCTCGCTATCTTTCCTGAATTACAATCCATATGGCAGGAGGAGAGAGAGGAAATCCAATTGGCAGGAGTAGAGATGTTCGTTCCTTTAAAGAACAGGGGGGAGCTTGTGGCTGTTCTGGCAATAAGTGATAGGCGCGATGGGAAGCTTTACGCCGTTGAGGATATTGATTTATTGGAGTTTATCGCCGCCAAAGTGGCAGCGAGCATGGAAAAGGAGTATTCCCATGAGCAATTGAAGGAACAAGACGAAGAAATAAGCCTAGTTAATCGTTTAACCTCAATCATAACCTCCAGCATGAGCATTCAGATGATATTTGAAGCTTTCGCCCAGGAACTAAAGAAAGTGGTGGATATTGATTGGGCAACAATTGCTTTAATTGATGGAAACGAGCTTTATTTTCTAGCTCTATCCAGCACAATAGGTTCTGCTTGGCAGCCGGAGGAAAGGATACCGCTTGAAGGGACGGCTACGGAGTTGGCATGCCGGGAGAAGCAGGCCATATATGAACCTGATCTGCAACGACATCACAGATTCCGGACATGGGAGAGTCACTTAAAGCAAGGGATTTGTTCTGTTGTTTACCTGCCCTTGAGTGTCACAGACCGTGTTATTGGCAGCCTGATTTTGGCCAGTCGCAAACCTAACGCTTACAACCGCAGGCAAATACAACTTCTGGGAAAGGTGGCTTTGCAGATTGCTGCGCCCGTTGAGAATGCTCAACTTTATGCCCAATTGGAACAAAGGTCTCGTATTGATGTGCTTACCGGGCTATTTAATCGACGTCATTTTGAAGAACAACTCAAAGATGAGGTTTCCCGGCATTCTCGTTATGGAGATTTGTTCTCCATCTTCATGCTTGACCTGGATAACTTTAAGACCTATAACGATGCATATGGGCATCCCGCCGGGGACATTCTTCTGAACCAGATAGGAAAAATTGTCAAAAGCTCTGTCAGGAATGTTGACCAGGCTTTTCGCTATGGCGGCGATGAATTTGTTGTCATTTTGCCCCAGACAGCTAGGAGTGATGCCTATGTCGTAGCTGAGCGAGTTCGAGGGCAGATTGCCGGGGAGATGGAGAAGAAGGCAATTGCTGTGACTTGCAGCATTGGTTTGGCTAGCTATCCTGCAGATGGAGTGGTAGCTGATGAACTTGTTAACGTGGCTGATAATGCTCTTTATTATGCCAAGCGGACTGGAGGTAATCGAATCTACCTTTCCTCCGAGATTTTGCCTAAGCCGCCGGACAATGGAGGAATTACTGGGATTGATACCAGGAGTGATAGTCTGAGTGTTATTTATGCCTTAGTCTCGACAGTGGAGGCTAAAGACCCCTATACTTATGGTCATTCCAAGAAAGTTAACACTTATGCCGTGGCTTTAGCGGGAGCGATTGGACTATCGCCTGATGAGGTATCTAAGATGAGCACTGCTGCTTTGCTTCACGATATTGGCAAAATTGGCATTCCCGATAAAGTGCTTAACAAAAAAGGGAAGCTTAGTGGAGAGGATTGGGAAGCGATTAAGGCTCATCCCAGGCTAGGGGCAAATATCGTCGGTAACATACCCCAGCTAGTTCCCTGTGTAAATAGCATTTTACATCACCATGAGAGGTGGGATGGAGGTGGCTATCCTGAAGGGCTGAAAGACGAAGAGATTCCCATAGAAGCTCGCATCCTCGCCATAGCTGATAGCTTTGAGGCTATGACTTCTGCCCGTCCTTACCGTCCTGCATTGTCCCTTGAGCAGGTGGTAAAAGAACTCAGGCAAGGTGCCGGGCTTCAGTTTGACCCTAAGTTGGTGGAGATCTTCATTGGTATTATCGAGGCCAGTATTTCTGCGAGAGTGAAGATAGGTCAAGATGCATCCAGCGAACAATCAGGTCCATAGTACAGCTAGAAATCCTAAAACAACATCAAAAATTGGAAGGCAAAAACCAAAATGACCAGTCAAAATTCAAAGATTGATTCAAGGAACGTGTCTATGAATTTGCACTGGATGCAATAGGATTCATGGAGCAACTGCCAATGGAACAAACTTCGAGGCTTATTAGTGACCAATTGTTACGAAGTGCTACCAGCATTGGCGCTAACGTGATTGAGGCTAAGGCAGCCTCCTCAAGGAAGGATTATACCGATTTCTCTACTTATGCACTGAAATCGGCAAATGAATGCAAATTTTGGCTGGGATTGCTCAGGGCTTCAGGCAGAGCTGGCGAAGACACCGTTAACAAACTTCTAAGGGAAGCCACATAGATTGCTAACATACTTGCCGCCTGCATACTACTCTGAAAGAGAAGAAAATGAGACATTTCTTGCATTTTAATTCGCCACTTTGACTTTTTATTTTTGATTAAATATTTGTAGTTTAAAATGCCATTCTGGGAAATATATTCATATTTTTATAGTTTGTCTTTAAGAAACTCGTTCCCTTATGGGTGCCTTTTAGAAGACCTAAATAATACATTAGACATCAGAGAACGGGAGAATATTTTAGATGCTGGTTGCGGACCCGGACTGGTAATAGAAAAAGTTATTGAAGAACATACGGGGAAAAGAATAAGCGTTATAGGTCTAGATTTTAGCAGGGGAATGATAAAGCGCGCTCGCAAGAGATGTAAAATTTTTTCTAATGTAAAGCTTCAAATTGCCGATTTAAACAAAAACCTGGAGTTTCCCGGTAATTTTTTTGATAAAGTGATTTGCTCTAATACACTTTATGCCCTTGAAAACCCACATAGAGTCATTTTTGAATTTTACAGAGTTTTAAAGCAGGGCGGTGCAGTGATTATTGCCAACCCCAAACCCAACGCCGGAGAAAAAGAACTCATAAGAGAACACCTAACGGCACTTAAAAAAATCACTCCAATTTACAAGAAAATTTATCATATTTTCAAATTTCTTTTGCTCATTCCTGTAAATTTAGTTGTTATCACGATAAGTAAAGTCATCATTGAGAAAGGGAAAGGCAAAGAATATCACTTCTTAGGCAAAGAAGACTTACAAAAAATTCTTCAAGAAGTCGGTTTTAAGAGTATCAACATAAGCTCTTGCTATGTTGATCAAGACTGGCTGGTGAGAGCGGAAAAATAAAAATATGGGCACAATAGGTGAGAAAATTCAATATTGCCTCCCGGACATGGAAGGGAGTGGGGATAACCCTAGACATCTGGCTAGAGCTGGACATGCAGAAACGACAGGCTTCTGAAGGACAGGCGCAGGAACTTGAAAAGGAGTTAGTGACAGTCCAAAAAGGTCGGTCTAGGAGGAATGTCTACATCAGTAATTTTAGACTGAGATAGGGTCTTCGCCTCGATTTTTGATAGAGCTTGGAATTTAGCAGTTCTTTACCAGAACGCATATATTGCGTGAGAAATTCCTTATCGGGAAATAGTAGGACTTCTCCGGTAACATAGTAACGATTTCCCAGCCAGTTTTGACTAATAGCTTTCTTAGCTCGCCATAAGAGAAAAGGTGATAGTAGCGGTAAACTGTCTTTCCTTTTAGCCTCCAGGGGACTTGTTGCTCTTTGGATTTTAGCCAGAAGCCTGGTTGTCCGTGGTTCCACACGGTTAAAAAGGCCTCGCCCTGGGGCTTTAATACCCGCTTTAATTCTACGAATGCTTTTTCCCTTTCTTCTCTGCCTTTGATGTGGTGGTAAGTAGCCACTGATATTGCCCAATCGAAGGTATCATTGGGGAAGGGCAGGGACAATGCATCAGTGGCTATTAAGTTGACATAAAGCTTAAACTTGGCAGAATATCTCAGAGCTTGCCTGAGCATGGCTAAGGAAGAATCTACCCCCCAGAGTTCAAAGCCCTGACTGAAAGGCAAGAAGTCCGGTCCGTGAGCGCAGCCCACATTTAGCAGCTTTCCGCTTTGCCATCTTGTCGCCAGCTCCTCTAACTCTTTTTTTAATAAAGGCCAATGCCTCACCCGATACCAGCTTTCAGCTATTTGGTCGAAAACTTCTCTATTTGTGGTCATAGATACACTCTGCTAAACTTTAGCATATTATAGTGAAATGCTCATGGTCGCAATTGCCTATGCCGTCACCCTGAGCCAAAGTTATGACTCTGAACGAAGTGAAGAGGAATTGAGTGGAGAGGCGAGATTCTTCGCCTTCGCCTCAGAATGACACTTTCATCCTATCATTGCGAGGCTGACGAAGTCAGCCGAAGCAATCTCGTGGAAGGGCAGGGGATTGCTTCGCTCTGCTCGCAATGACTTAGGGAGAAAGGCTCAGGGTAACATGGAGATGGCATGAAGAAAGCATCTCGAACTATTTCTGGAGTAACCCCGGTGGCAGTTATGGCCAAGCCATTTCCTTGCCCCGGCAAATGTGTTTATTGCCCCAGTTCTCCTGAGGCGCCCAAGAGCTATACTGTGGAGTCTCCAGCAGTGCTCCGAGCTCGAAATTGTGGCTTTGACGCCAAAAAACAGGCGGAGGTCAGGCTCAGGACATTGGCTGAAATGGGACATGCACAGGATAAGGTAGAGCTTCTCATCATGGGGGGCACCTTTCTGTCTTATCCCCGGGACTATCAGTATCAGTTTATTAAGGATTGCTATGATGCTTTGAACGGCATCCCTTCTAGCAGTTTAGAGGAAGCCAGGGAATTGAATGAAAATGCTGAGCATCGCTGCGTGGGATTGTGCATCGAGACCAGGCCTGACTTTTGTGGAGAGGAAGAGATAAGGAGCATGCTTGATTTTGGCACCACCAGGGTGGAGCTTGGGGTACAGACATTGGACGATGAGGTTCACTGCTTGACAAAGAGGGGACATGGGGTGGCTGAGGTTATCTCCGCGACCAGGCTATTACGAGATTATGGCTTTAAGGTTTACTATCATTGGATGCCTGGTTTACCGGGGTCAACACCTGAGCATGACCTAGAGCTATCGCGGCAATTGTTTGGGGACGAGCGCTTTCGACCTGACGGGCTCAAGCTTTATCCCACGCTGGTAGTTCGGGGGAGTGAGCTAGAGAATTGGTATCGGGATAATCGCTACCGGCCTTATGGTGATGAGGAAATGATTGATTTGCTTATGGCTATTAAAGCCCTAATTCCCAAATATGTAAGGATTTCGAGGTTGATGCGGGATATTCCCAGCAAATTTATCATTGCCGGCAGCAGAGACTTAGCGCTCAGAGGAACTATTAGAAAGAAGATGGGGCAATTGGGTCTTCGCTGTAGCTGCATTCGTTGTCGGGAATATGGGCATCGCCTGAGGGATGGCTGGGCAATTGGCGAGCCATGGCTAACCAGGCTGGATTATGAGACTTTGGGGGGGAGGGAGGTCTTTCTTTCCTACGAGGATGAGAATGAAACCTTGTTTGGCTTGCTGAGGTTGAGAATAAATGAGGGAAAAGCGGTAGTCAGGGAGCTGCACATTTTTGGTCCTGAAGTTCCCCTGGGGGGAAGGCTAGAGCGATCCGCTCAACATCACGGTCTCGGTGAAAATTTGCTTCGAGAGGCAGAGAGAATCTCCGAGGAGGAATTTAAGGCGGATAGATTATCGGTGCTTAGTGGTGTCGGTGCCAGGGAGTATTACCGCTCGCTTGGTTATGGTCTGGAAGGCACTTATATGGTCAAGGAGCTTGGTTAAGCTACCTGGAATCCTTCGGAAAGACTGTTTGGCAGCCCGTCCGTCCTGAGCGCAGTCGAAGGGCAAGCTAGTCTGATCTCGAGTGCCGCTCATGGTTCGATAAGCTCACATAAGCAATTTGATAAACAATCCCCTTAAATATATTGACATCGAGTAATAGCTATATTTATAATGAATTGAAGGTACTGTAGAAGATATTCAATCAATTGAGAAGCTTGGAACCTGGAGAAAACAAGGAAAGGAGAAAGAGCAGATGGATAACGAAGTAAGGCCAACCTGGAGATTCGCTTGGGGATTGTGGTGGAGGATGTTTCTTATTAGCCTGGGGATAGGTGTGATAATCGGGGTAATTCTGTTAATTCTAGACTTGGTGGGCGTGGTCTGCATACCTTGGGAAGCTCACTGTGGATGGTTGCCTGGATGTTTGTGACGATTTGCTATTGCTGACCAGGCAAGGGTGTGGTGATTGCCGCGCCGGGATGGATCACGGCAGGCAAATCCGCTGCCGTGGCGGTGATTGAGGTTTTGGGGTATTGACAATGCGAGCCTCTAACTATATCGTTATGTAGAAAAAGGAGGAACGAGAAATGCAGGAAACCTGGAAGCCGACAGTCGGTGGCATACTAGCCATCATTGGGGGGGCTATTGAGATGATCCTCGGCATAGTAGTTGCTACAGTTGGTAGCATCGGATGGTTCTTTGGGATGCCATGGTTTAGCGCCATTGGTGCCCCGCTAATCGTATTCGGGATAATTGCGATAGTAGGCGGTATCTATGCCTTAAGAAGAAGGATTTGGGGACTGGCGCTTGCCGGGTCTATATGTGCACTCATTGGTCCTTGGGGTCTTCTCGGGATACTCTCCATTATATTCGTAAGCTTGGGGAAGGGCGAATTTGAGTAAGGTCCAAGGTTCTGCAAGTTATATGAATCGGAGTAGTTACTCAATTTATTTTACCCAACCAGATCGAAGATTTGGTTGGGTGAGAATTTATTATGCGATTGTGCCTGATAAATCAGGCAACTACAAAATTTTGTTGGAAAAACTTTAAGGTCAGAAAGGAGGCAAGATGGAAAAGAAGTATAGTTTTTTACCCTTTGCAGCCAAGGTTTTGAGAGTCGTGGCGTGGATAGTACTGGTGGTTGGCGTTATTGCTTCGATTGTTATCGGAATTTTTATGGGTAGTGCTACAAATGGAGGTATAGGCGGGCTTGCAGGCGGGCTTACAGGTTTTTTTATAGCTGTTGCGGGAGTAATTGTCTCCTTCTTGACCTGGGTATTCTTGCTTAGCGCTAGGGAAATCTTTTACCTGTTTATAGATGTGGAAGAGAACACCAGAAACACGGCTGAGAGTATTGCCCAGAAATCACGCTGAGATAAATTTATGCCTTAGGTGGTTATGTGAATGAAGGCAGTAATCTTTTCTTTGTTCGGCAAGCTCATCCAAAAACGGGGGTTACCGATGCCCGGGAAGAAAATGCACGATGTTTTGCGGAGAGGGCGGAAGGCAAACACGATAGGGGGGTATTATTATATAAAATATACGACTAGTGCTTTGAGGGTCATAGCATGGATAGTATTAGTACTTGGCTTTATTTTTTCGCTTGTTTGGGGAATTACTACGGGTGGAATTGAAGGCGGGTTACGGACTGTACTAGTAATCATTGGCTCATTCCTGGCATGGCTATCATTGCTTGCGGCTAGGGAACTTCTTAAATTATTTATGGATGTAAAGGAAAATACCAGCAATACGGCTGAGCGCGCTACCATTACAAAGAAACCAGGCTGAGATAAATCTATGCTTTAGCAGGTTATGTGAATCAAGGCAGCAACCTTCTTCCTCTGTTCAACAATCTCATTTACCATGGCTGCAGCGTCATAGGATGGCTTTACCAACAAGCTTGGATTTCTCCCCTTAGCCCAGCTTTCCGCTTCTTTACGGTGCCATCGGCAAAAATCAGAATATCCCGCGGCAGTATTTCTTGCCTTCAACTACTATAGAGCCAAAGGCAAGTTCATCTATTTTAGCCACGAAATTTAATTTTCCTTCCCTCTGATTTTTTCTTACTTTGTAAATCGGCTTTTTGTTTGCTGTTCCGCTTTATTGCCCGGCCATACTTAAAACGATTTAGATTTACAAATCCTTTTGCCATGATTTTCCCATTAGATAAGGCTATTCTTCAGCCTGAATAGCTCCTCCTCAATATTGCTATTCTGTGCTCTGAGGTGTTTTATAGCTTGTTCTATCTTATCATGTTTGTAGCTATCATTGAGGTCAGCTAGCCTATTGTACAAACCAGTCCGCCTGCCAACTTTGAAATTGAGCCTTTCCTCATCTGGCAAAGATAAATACTTATTTATAATATTGAGGCATTTTTCCTTATCCTCGGGCATTTGGCCTTCGACATCCATCAACAAGTTAAGTATATGGTCACTCTTAAGATAGCCGGTAACTTGCAAGTTTTCGATGAAAATAGCTATTTCCCTTGCTACTTCGTCATCCGTTTGCAGCTCAAAATCTCCGTCTTGCAACCTGGTCCACAACGGCATAGTTGGAGAGACGTGGAGGCTGCGCAGCCTGATATAATCAGGGTCAATCTCGTTTAACACCTTAGCTGTTTCCCGGGCATGCTCTTGAGACATTTTCCTGCCCCCAAGACCAGGCATAACATATTCACACAGAGAAATGCCTGCTTCTTTCACTTTCTTTCCACCCTCAATGTGGTTCTTAGCGGTGCAGCCTTTTTCCATATAAGCCAGCAAAGGGTCGTAGCCAGTCTCCAGTCCGATGTGAATCCTATCTAGCCCGGCATCCCTGAGTTCCTTTAACTCCGCTAACGACTTCCTGGCTGCCGTATGAGACCGCCCATATGTAGTTACTCTGTTTAAGCTGGGAAAGGTTTTTCTCAAGAAAGTAATCACCTGAGTTAGCTCAGGGGTGCGCATGATTAAGGTATTAGAATCCTGGAGGAAGGCTGTCTTTCCTCTTGTCCCAAGCCAGAGGGCAACATTATGCACACATTGCCCATATTGAGATTGGTTAGAGAGCATTGCCGCTACCTCTCTCACTTTGTTGCCATAGCCCATCTTCCAGGCTATTTCTTTTACACCCTCGCTGATAGCCTTAACCGCCTCAATATCTTTTATAATCTCTTTTACTGGCCTCAGCTCGAACTTACTGCCTTTGTATACAGGGCAGAACTGGCATCTATTCCAGGGACAATTTCTGGTCGCCCTTATCAGGAGGGAATAAGCTTCACTAGGAGGTCTTATAGGACCCAGCTCAAAGGTATGGCTCAGCTTCTCCGTGACTGAGTAACTTAACATTCTGCGTATTTTAGCGTGCTGGGAGAGGAATAGGCAAATGGACTTTCGCTTCCTTACCATGATAATATCAGTATTTCAAATGAAGCAAATTGAATTAATCTCTTTTGATGCTGAGGGAACAGTGGTAACACCTGATTTCAGCGAGGCTATATGGCATGAGGCTATCCCTGCGCTTTATGCTCAGAAAAAAGGACTTGACCTTGCTCAAGCCAAGAGGCATATCGCTGAGGAGTATGGCAAGATCGGCGACCAGAGGCTTGAGTGGTATGATATCGAATACTGGTTTAGCTATCTCGGCTTGGGTTCTTCTGAGCCAGTGATACAGAGCTGCCTGAGTAAGATAGCCTATTATCCTGAGATAACTGAGGTCCTTTCTTCATTAGCCAGTGAATATAAGTTAATTGTTGCCTCAGGCACGCCACTGGAGCTACTGCATGTCTTATTGCGAGATATCAAACCTTATTTTGTTCGAATTTTTTCTTCCGTTTCACATTATAGGCAATTAAAAAGCCCTGATTTTTACCTCAGGATATGTGAAGAGATGGGCGTCGAGCCAAGCCAGATCACCCATGTGGGTGATAACTGGCAATTTGATTTCCTCAATGCCCGACAGGCTGGCATAAATGCTCTCTATCTTGACAGGTCGGGGAGAAACCATCAGGAATCTCTTAGCGATTTGACTCAATTAAAGAGCCTCCTCATACCCCCGATATAAAATATGTCCCTTTAGGTCTGAGGATAGCCTGCTCACCATAGACATTGTAAGCCATTCTGAGTTACAATGTAATCCTTGACCAATGCCAAATCACAGCGAAGGATCCCCCGAAAGCACCTCTCTCAGTAACAAATTCAACCTGTCCACGGCAGAGCTCAAGGAAATGGCTAAGAAACTGCGCCGTCACGTAATCACCATGATAGCTACAGCAGGCAGTGGGCATCCTGGCGGCTCTCTATCAGCAGCTGATATTATCACTGTCCTTTATTTTAAAGTTTTGCGCTATAACCCCGAAAATCCCCAGTGGTCAGACCGTGACCGATTTATATTGAGCAAGGGACATGCTGCCCCAATCTTATACGCTGCCCTGGCTGAAGCTGGCTACTTTCCCGTGGCAGAGCTAGCAACATTGAGAAAGTTGGATAGCCGCCTCCAGGGACACACTGATAGGAAGTCCACTCCCGGGGTAGAAATGTCAGCTGGTTCTTTAGGTATGGGTCTATCCTTTGCCATTGGCGTCGCCCTGGCCGCCAGGCTGGATTCCAAGACTTACCGGACCTATGTTCTTCTTAGCGATGGAGAATGTGAGGAAGGGCAAACTTGGGAGGCGGCCCTTTCAGCGGCCCACTTCAAAGTAGATAACCTAACGACCATAGTTGACTGCAATGGTATGCAGCTCAGTGGATGGACTCGCGACATCATGAACCTTGAGCCTTTTATTCAGAAATGGCAAGCCTTTGGCTGGCATACTATTGATATAGACGGACATGACCTTGACCAAATCCTGCCCGCTTGCCAAGGGGCTGAAAAAATTAAAGGCAAACCCACTGTCATCATCGCCCGCACCATCAAAGGCAAAGGGGTTAGCTTCATGGAAAACAATGCGGCATTTCACGGCAAGGCACCTACGTGGAAAGAGGCCGAAAGGGCACTAAAGGAGTTAGAGTAAGTATGGCTGAAGCATCTACTCGGGAAGCTTACGGCAAGACCTTAGTCGAGCTGGGCAGGGAAAATCCCAATATCGTTGTTCTAGACGCCGATGTGTCTCCCTCAACGATGACTAGTTTTTTTGCCCGGGAGTTTCCTGACCGCTTTTTTGATTGCGGCCTGGAAGAACAAAACATGGTCAGCATAGCTGCTGGCTTGGCTGCCTCGGGCAAAACTGTCTTTGCCACCACTTTCGTTGTTTTTGTCGTCTGTCGCTGTTTTGACCAGCTAAGGCTATGCCTTTCCCAGCCGAATCTAAATGTTAAAATCGTAGCTACTCATGGCGGCATCAGCGTAGGGGAGGATGGCATTTCACATCAGGCAATTGAAGATCTAGCCTTGTGTTGTGCTCTTCCTAGCTTCACCGTGGTCGTCCCCGCAGACGCGATAGAGACTGCTGGGGCAATAAGAGCGGCGGCAAGTGACTATGGACCTTTCTACATCAGGCTAAGTCGCCCTAAGACACCGATTGTTTACCCCGAAGGCTATCACTTCACATTAGGTAAGGCGGTAACCATGCGACAAGGCAAGGATGCAACGATTATAGCCGTAGGCATCATGGTCGCTAAGGCTCTGGAGGCGGCAGATAGCTTAGCAAAGCAAGATATAGATTGTCGGATAATCAACATGCATACTCTCAAACCTCTGGATGAAGCAGCCATAGTCAAAGCAGCTTCAGAGACAGGGGCAATTGTCGTCGCTGAAGAGCATTTAGCTCAGGGTGGTCTAGGCAGCCGAGTTGCTCAGATAGTAGCTAAAGAGAAGCCAGTGCCTATGGAATTCATCAACCTCGGTGACAGGTATGCTTCTTCAGGTAAAGCTGAGGAACTGCTTCAAAGATACGGATTGACCGCCAGAGACATTGAAGAGTCGGTGAAGTCAGCGGTCAAGAGAAAGTAATATTTCCAAGCCCGGCAGTAGGACTTATGTCTGTTTGAGTGGCAAAGTGTATTCGGGTTTTGGAAAAACTAAATTATTACTTAAAATGACCGGGGGCCTGTGTATGAAAAAGCGCTTCCTAATCCTTCTCGCCTGTGGAGCTGCGCTTGGCTTGCTCATTGTGTCTGGGTTGAGTTGCGTCAGCTGCATATTTTACCGCGAGAACCCGACTACTGGTCATGGACTTCCGACTGCAGGGTCTGAATTTCAGTCTTACATCACGCCCGAATGTCCATGGGTTATGGGAACTTTGCAAGGTATCCTCGGTGACCCCCCATACGAACCTTCTCAAGTTGGCTTTGATGATATCCGCGACTGGGTCGCTAGTAATATAGATTATAAATCTGATGAAGAGCGATGGGGTGAGGACTACTGGCAAACACCCGAGGAAACCCTGTCCTACAGCACCGGGGATTGCGAGGACTTTTCTGTTTTATTGTGCTCCCTACTTAGAGCCTATGGCATTGATGCGGAGCGGGTATATGTCGCCCTTGGTGTTGATGATGGTAGTGAGGAACCTGGACATGCCTTCCTGATAGAGGATTGGTGTCACGACGGGGAGTGGCGGAGGATAGAGTCCCAAGCGACTGCCCAACTCTCTTCCTGGCATTCCTGGTTCGGGCTTTCCAATCCACACCCCGATTCTGAACTAGACGAATATGAAATTACGGCAGCCTTCAACGACCTCTATTACTATGATGATGATGAATCTTTTTCATGGAGCGAAGATCAAGCGAACGTTTGGACACTAACTAAGATGACAACCATTGTGGGCGATATTGTGCAGCGATTGTCACGACTCGCAGAGTATTTGCTTGGACTCCTGTTCAGTTGAGACCAACAGGAGATATCTCAGACTAATAACAGTACCTTGATTTTGAAAACCTTTCTAGCTTTCCCCTCAATGCTATCAGATTAACCACGTCTTCCTTGTTGTATTCCAGCAACAAATCCAACGCCTTTCTGTCACGGTGAATCTGATATCTCCACCAAAGTATCACCGCCTCAGCTCCATCAACACCCCGTAGCCGCCGAGGAATCCCTAATTGCCGCTCTACCGCCTTGAAGCCACCATATAAATTGTTACTCCAGCAATCATGCATCAGGTCATGGTGATGAAAATGCTCTCTCAGGTTTACCCTCAGCCGGGAATTGATAAAAGGAATGTCAAAGCGGCTGCCATTATATGTATAGATTGTATCCACACAACGCAAGGTTCTGAGCAAGTTAGCCTTGGTTACATCACCCCCAACGAGTTGAATTAATCTGTTCCCACTGTCATTGGCTAAACAAACACCAATAACGGTTATTTCATCATAAAACGAGCATAAGCCTGTGGTCTCAATATCAAGATAAGCATCGAATAATAATTGCAACCTGTTGCTTTCCTTTCCGCTACATCTATTTTAGCATATAATAGAATATGTTTTGAAAAGTGGCGCAGCTTTGTGTTTTTATGCTATAACATAATGTCATTCCAGCTTGTGAGCAGAGAAGCATTCAGCTAAATGATGATCGGAGGAGAGCGAATATGAGAGAGTGCACCGCGGAGCAAAATAAGAAAAAATGTAACTGCACCTATGAGCCATGCAGCAGGAAGGGCATTTGTTGCGAATGTATAAGATACCATTGGCAGTCAGGCGAGCTGCCAGCCTGCTTTTTCCCCGACGATGTGGAGAAGACTTATGACCGCTCTATCGAAAAATTTATCGAGACCTATCAAAAAAGAGGGCGGTGGTGAATAACAGCTCAAAATGGACAAGCAGATTGTTAAATAGTTTGCTATACTTTTTCTAATATGCCAAGAATAGATAACCGAACTGAAAATGAGCTCCGTCCCGTGCGCATAATTTTGGGGTACCAGAGTTTTGCCGAAGGTTCAGCTTTAATTGAACTGGGGCAAACAAGAGTGCTGTGCTCCGTAAGCCTGGAAGAAAGAGTACCCATTTTTCTTAAAGGCAGTGGCCAAGGCTGGATTACTGCGGAGTATGCTATGTTGCCTCGCTCCACAGTTACTCGTACCCCGCGCAACAGGGCAGAGGGAAGAAGCCAAGAAATCCAACGCCTTATCGGCCGCAGCTTAAGGGCAGCGGCTAACTTAGCCATCCTGGAAGAAAAGACATTTGTAGTAGATTGTGATGTATTGCAAGCAGATGGCGGCACCAGAACAGCAGCTATCACAGGTGGATATGTCGCTCTTTATCATGCTTTCCATAACTTAAGAAAACAAGGCGTTTTGCCATTTATGCCATTAAATAAAATGATAGCGGCCACCAGCGTGGGCATTGTGAATGGCAATATGCTACTTGACCTTTGCTACGAAGAAGATTACCAAGCTGAAGTTGATTTCAATGTGGTCATGACCGACAAAAATGAGTTTGTGGAAATTCAGGGAACTGCCGAGGGCAAACCTTTCTCCAAAGAAACCGCCGATGCCTTACTTTCTTTAGCCCAGCAAGGGATAGATAAACTGTTCAAAATCCAGAAGGAAACTTTAAGGGCTTTGTCTTGAATTTGTATCCAGGTTCTTCACTTTTGCTCACCTTGTTATGGCCGGGGTTGCGTTTGCATTGATAATCGCTCTATTTTATACTTTAGTTTTACTGCAACTTATGCGAGGTTTTTAGCAAGATGACCCAACTGGAGTTAGCGCGAAAGGGCACTGTTTCACCCTCGATAAAGCACGTAGCCGAAAAAGAAGGGGTGGAGA
>DATKVL010000064.1:0-5086 GCA_035530115.1 Dehalococcoidia bacterium
GGCGTTGGTGATAGCCAGGGGAATTAACTTCTCGGGAAACTGGTATGGTCCGAGGTTGTTGGTGCAGCGAGTGACGATTGCCGGGAGATGGTGGGTCTTGAAGTAGGCGCGACATAAAAGGTCAGCAGCGGTTTTGCTGGCTGAATACGGGCTGTTGGGAGATAAAGGTGATTCTTCAGTAAAGCGGCCGCTATCAATGGAGCCATAGACTTCATCAGTGGACACCTGGATAAATCTTTGAATCCCGTGCTTTTTTGCCCCTTCGAGGAGCACCTGAGTCCCTTTAACATTAGTTTCGATGAATGGAGAGGCGTCCAGGATGCTGCGGTCAACGTGGCTCTCAGCAGCAAAGTTCACAATGACATCGAATCCCTGGCTCAGTAGCTTGTCTACCAGCTTCCTATCAGCTATATCTCCTTTGACAAAGTGGTAGCCGGGCTGGTCTTGTATATCTTTTAAGTTTTCCAAGTTGCCGGCATAGGTGAGCTTGTCCAGATTGGTTATCTCCCAATCAGGGTGTTCTTGCCGGATATGACGTATGAAATTGCTGCCGATGAAGCCGACGCCGCCGGTGACAAGTAGCTTCATTTTTCCTCCTCTGTGTAGTAAAACCTGATATCCGCATTCTTCAGAGAAGGTAATTTTTCATCTTTTTCGGATAGAATCGGCTCCTTAATAGGCCACTCGATATTCAAGTCTTCATCATTCCAGATAATACCAGCTTCAGCTTCAGCGGAGTAGACATTGGTGGTTTTATATATGACTTCGGCAATTTCTGAAAGCACACAGAAACCATGAGCAAGGCCTGCCGGAACATAGATAATATTTTTATTTTCCTCCGATAAGATTACCCCTACCCATTTGCCCCAGGTAGGCGAGCCCTTTCTTATGTCAACAGCGACATCAAATATCTCACCCCTTACCACCCTCACCAACTTTCCCTGTGCGAAGGGTGGGTTTTGATAATGTAATCCCCTCAGAATCCCTTTAGCAGAACGAGAGTGATTGTCCTGGACGAAATTTTCCTTTATGCCAGCAGCAACAAAATCTGGCATCTTATATGTTTCTATAAAGAAGCCTCTCTCATCCTCAAAAATCTTTGGTTTTATCAACACTACCCCCGGAATCTCTAACCTCTTGAAAGCAAATGGCATGTCGTTTCCTCGTTTTTAGAGTTCCACTTTGGCATCGTCGCCAACGAAAAGCCTTACCGCTTTCAAATTTTGCCCCCCTTTTATTACCTCAGTGCTTCGGCCAATAACGCTATCAGCCAGGCGCTCAATTCCCGAGATACGGCAACTCTCCAGTATCACCGAGTGCTCTATCGAGGAGTGCTCGATCACTGTGCCCGCTCCAACGCTCGTGAAAGGACCGATAAATGAATTCTTGACTTGACACCCTTCGGCAATAGATACCGGTCCCCTGATGATGCTGTTTTCTATGCTTGTTCCTTCTCCGACCTCGACTCTGCCTGCTACCTGGCTGGCAGCATCAATCTCACCTCTTAAATCTCGTTTCATAAATTCATCAAGGACAATACGGTTAGCTTCCAAGAGGTCATCCTTCTTTCCGGTATCCAGCCACCAGCCGGTGAGGATGTGACTGCGCACTTTTTTGCCGGAATCAATGAGCTGTTGAATGGTATCGGTTATTTCAAGTTCTCCTCGCCATGAGGGTTTTATCTTGTCTATTGCCTGATAGATGTCCCGGGTAAAGAGGTAAACGCCGGGCACTGCCAGATTTGTTTTCGGTTCGCGTGGTTTTTCCACGATCCTGGTTATCTCGCCCTTTTCGTTTAGTTCGGCAACGCCGAACAGGCGCGGGTCGGGGACCTCTTTAAGCAGGACAAGTGCATCAACCTTGTTTGTAGTAAACTCTTTAACAAAGCTCTTGACGCCGCCCTGAATAAGATTATCGCCAAGAAACATCAGGAAAGAAGAATCGCCAAGGAAGTCTTGGGCTGTCTTCACAGCATGGGCAAGACCCAAAGGTTCGGATTGCAAAATGTAAGTAATTTGAGCATTCCACCTTGAACCATCTCCCACTGCTTCCCTAATCCCCTGCCCTGTTTCCGGTGAAATAATAATACCAATATCCCTTATTTCAGCCTCAGCGACCTGCTCCAAAACGTAGTAAAGTATTGGTTTATTAGCCACCGGAATAAGTTGTTTAGACAAAGTGTTGGTCAGTGGCTTAAGTCTAGTTCCCTTACCACCAGCCAATATTAATGCTTTCATTTCAAATGCTGTTCCCTATGGAGTAGCAAATATTATATCACCTTGCTTAACTCCATTAGCCGTAACTGCTAACCTATTACCTCCTTACTTTTCAAGTACTTTATCAGAGGAGCGTTTGGCAACGCAAACTGTCATTGCGAGGCGCACCCCCCTTCTGTCATTGCGAGGCACGACAGTGCTGAAGCAATCTCGGGGAAGGGTATGGCATTGCCACACGGAGTTTACCCTGAGCGGAGAGGAGATTCTTCACTTCGCTCAGAATGACAATATGGCCCAATAAGCAGTCTCCTATTTTCCAGCCTCTTGGTGGAGAAGTTATCAAGGATTATTACCTTGTACCGGCGCCTCAGCAGTTCCTCAGCTAAAGAAGAGCCATAAATCCCACCCCACCGGTAATGGTGGCTGTGTTCTTATTCAGGACTCACTTGAGCCAAGATACTCAAAAATTTTCACAGTTGTTCTGGATGTTGTGTCCCCAGATGAGTATACGCGCTCATAGCTGCTCAACTCTTCAAGAGGCACGATGCTACTAAAGGGCTTGTCACCCACTATTTTATAGTTTCCCGACGTCTGGCTTGCGACATAAGCTTGAGCCTCTTCGTAGCTGGAGAAATATTGCCCACTGGTGATTTCCTTATACCTCTCTCCTTCACTGGTTACCCTCTCTTCGTAAGATATGACTATCGATTCCGTGGGGACTACGGCTTCGCCATCAAAGTTGTAGAGCCTGACCACAGTGGACTGGTAGTAAGCGGGGTAGAATAAATACATCATTTGCCAGTCATCTTCCGTCTGCAGGTAATAAATTTCGTAAAACTCGCTTACATTGCTGCCAGCCCACTCCGCCATGGCATAGAACTTCGCTGGCGTTGCCATTGCATAGTCAATCACCACATATTTCGTACGTAAGTCATACCGGTCCACAATTTCCTGGACTGAGCTTTCATTCTGAGCGGTGAAGAACTGGCCAGCTTCGCGAGCCCTAGCCTGGCCAGGATTGGAATTAGGTATACGATGGGAAATATACATTATAAAGTAGCCGTAGTCCCACCAGGACATCACGCCGTAGGCAGTCTCGGGATATTCAAACTCATCGCGTGGCGGGTATAATTCATAATAGAAATCGGGGTCATCAAAAGGTTCGGGGCTGTTATCCTTTAACCACAGACACGAGGTATACCAGTCCTCGTTCATAATAGCATTTGGCATACTGCCGAATGCTTTGGCTTGGAGAATATTTGGTAAAAAGACCAGGAAAAAGATGACTATCCCAACAACGATGACTCTTACCCAGGCGCCTCTGGGCTGCATAAATGTTTTTTGCTTCGCTTTTTCCCTGGTTTTCTTTTCCCTTTTCTTGAATTTTTTAACTGCCTCCACCACTTCTTTAGACTTAGCCAGCAATTTGCTTAAGCCAGCAATGTCCAGCATTTTCCAGGAGAAATACCCTGTGAGCAAGGCAGCATTTATGGCATAGTAGTAACCGAAGCGGCGCTGCCCCAGGACTGCCATCAACATTATTATGCTCCATACCAGGAACAAGGTCTTGTCGGCACTTTTTTCTTTAATGACGAGATAAATAAGCATGGCAAAGGAAATAAATGAGATGAAGAAGGAGGTGGTAAAGTTAGCCCAGGCTATCCTCAGGGTGAATTCACCACCGGGGAAAAGAAGGGGTTGCACCTCCAAAACAGTCAGCATAGCGCCACCCGGGGCGAAGATGCTAAATTGGCCGATCATATACTTAAACAGACCGGGATCGATGGCATGCAAAGCAACAAGACCTATTCCAGCCAGTCCCAGCAAGGTCAAAGGGTAGTAAAAAGGCTTCAAAGCCCTGCCTGCCATGAGTCGTGAGATAATACTTAAGACTATGGGTACCACTATGACAACTGGCATAGCTACACGATAAACTGTATCCAGGCTGCTCTTGCCCAATACTGGAAGAAGCATAAGGAAGGCAACAAGGAAAAGAGGAGTGCCCACAATACACAGATAGTCGCTCGATTTATGCCTTAAGTGGTCCACGATGAACTGAATCACCAGGTAAGCGAATATAATGAAGATGAACAGCAGCCCACCTTGCCAGGAAAGGAGATAAATACCCAGGAAGACGCCGGCGAGCAGTGTATAGACGAGAGGCTTGGTGATAGTTGACCAGTCTCTCCTTATAAAGTGGCCGAAGGAAATCTCTCTTTCTCGAGCTCGCTTAATGGCCATTATTAGAAATAGTATGCACACGGTGCTGAACAAAACCTCAGCTACATGGTGGTCGGTAAAGCCAAGCAGGGAACGATGCAGCAATTCGCCAGGCAAGATGACAACCAGGGCGGCTGAAATTACGCCCACCCAGCGGTTAAACAGCACCTTGCCGATAAAGTACACCGGAATGAGCGTCAGAGTGCCCAGAATAGCGGGCATGTAAGCGCCCATAGCCTCCATGGTATGCAGAGT
Source organism: Dehalococcoidia bacterium (assembly GCA_035530115.1). Classification (GTDB taxonomy): domain Bacteria; phylum Chloroflexota; class Dehalococcoidia; order GIF9; family AB-539-J10; genus RBG-13-51-36. The sequence continues at coordinate 4,692 of DATKVL010000064.1, forward strand.
TGGTACCCCCCAGCTAACAAGCCGAATAATGCCGGCGATAAGCCAGGGGAAGAATGGTCGAGCAAGCACTCCAGCACCACCGGGATAGAGCATATATGGGTCAAAGGAATTGAAGTGGGGAAAGTTATTAACCAGAACTTCTATGTTGCGCATGTAATAATAGGCATCAGTCTCTCGAAACCAGACCCAGTCATTGACAAAAATTTGGTCATAAGGCAGGGCTATGCGTATGTACAATGAGATGCCACAGAGGGCTGCCAGAATTATGCCCACTATAACTATTGGGTGGAGGTTTCGTTTTTGCTCTGGACTTTGTTCGCTCACTTAAAATTCCCGCAAAGAAAATATCTTGCTAGCCTGAATATCCTCTCCATTATAAACTTACCACTCCGGAT
>DATKVL010000065.1:0-2334 GCA_035530115.1 Dehalococcoidia bacterium
GCTGTTTAAAAATGTAGTTGCCCAATTTATTTTAACCCACAAAATCATAGATTTGGTTAGGTAAGAGTGTATTGGGCAACCGGGCCTGATAAATCAGGCAGATGCAAAAATCCCAAAATTGAACGGGAAATCAAAATTAAATAACCTCTTAGTATGATAAGGAGATGTTAAGTTATGGCTGAGCTTCTTGAGGTAAGGTGGCATGGCAGGGGAGGGCTGGGAGCGGTGACTTCGGCGGAGCTAGTTGCCCGTGCTGCTATAAGCGAAGGAAAATATGCTCAGTCATTTCCTAGCTTTGGACCCGAAAGAAGGGGAGCACCAGTCCTTGCTTTCCTCAGGATAAGCGATGAATTTATCAGGACCAGGACAGCTATCTATGAGCCTGATGTAGTTGTCGTGCTCGATCCCGGATTGTTGCACGCAGTTGACGTAACCTCGGGGCTTAAGAAGAATGGTAAAATCATAATTAATTCCAGGAAATCACCTGCTAAACTAAAGTCTGAATTTGGATATAAGTGGCCTGTAGCTGCAGTTAACGCTACGAGAATCGCCGGAGAAACTATCGGGATGCCTATCACTAACACCGCTATGATAGGCGCACTGCTAAAAGTTACTGAGGCCGTGCAAGTTGATTATGTGGTTGAGCAGCTACATGAACGGTTTGGAGCACGGGCTAAGGGAAATATCGAGGCCATGAAAAGAGCTTACAAGGAGACTGTAATAAAGGAGTAAGAAATGGCGGAGAAAAGGCTAAGAACGGGGTCTGATTTTACCTGGAAGGATATGGAAGTTGGCAATATCGTAACAGAAGCAGGAAATGCTAGCGTTCGGAAGACTGGTGACTGGAGGACAGAAAGGCCCATACTGGATAAAGAAAAGTGCACTAGGTGTGCTTTGTGTTGGATTTATTGCCCTGATGCCGCCATAAAGCCCTCTGAGGAAGGATATTATGAGGCTGACCTTCATTACTGTAAGGGCTGTGGGATCTGCGCTAATATATGCCCTGTAGGAGCTATAACTATGATAGAGGAGGAAGAGAAATGAGTAAAAGAGTGGGGTTAGAGGCCTCACATGCTGCTGCCGAGGCAGCCAGGATGGCTGACGTTGATGTCATTGCTGCCTATCCTATAACACCCCAGACGCATATCCCCGAGAGGCTCGCTGAGATGGTGGCTGATGGTGAACTGAACGCAGCTTATATACCTGTGGAGTCGGAGCACTCGGCCCTGAGCGCTTGCCTTGGAGCTGCTGCGGTAGGAGCAAGGACTTTTACTGCTACTGCAGGTCAAGGCTTGGAACTTATGCATGAAGTTGTTTACATTGCTTCATCTATGAGATATCCCATAGTTATGGCAGTATGCAACAGAGCTCTTTCTGCACCCTTAAGCGTTTGGGGAGACCACTCCGATGCTATGGCTGTCCGAGACACCGGCTGGATCCAGGTATTTTGCCAGAATAGCCAGGAGGCATTTGACATGACCCTTTGGGCTTTTCGTGTTGGTGAAGATTCCAGAGTCCTTTTCCCCGTAATGGTTCATTTCGACGGATTTCACCTGACTCACGTAACAGAGCCAGTTATTTTGCCAGAACAAAAAGAAGTGGATAGATTTCTCCCCAGATTCCAATACCCTTTTGCCTTAAACCCTGATGAACCAATGACCCATGGAGCTTTCGGTCCCCCCGACATATATTCAGAAGCGAAGGTGGCTCAAGAGGTAGCGTTCAGGAAATCCAAGGGTGTGATAATTCAAGGGTTCAAAGAATTTGGAGATATATTTGGCCGTTATTATGACCCCGTTGAGCTCTATAAGACAGAAGGAGCTAGAACGTTGCTTCTGACTATGGGAAGTTTTAGTGAGACAGCAAAGATTGCCATAGATACAAAGAAGGACAAAGGAGAATCTGTAGGGCTTATCAACTTGCGTCTTTGGAGGCCTTTCCCATTCAAGGAACTTCGCCAGGCGGCAAAGAATGCCGAAACTCTTGTCGTTTTTGACCGATGTATCTCCTTCGGAGGGCCGGGAGGGCCAGTTTCCTCCGAAATCAGGTCAGCCTTATATAATGAGAAAGAGAGGCCGGGGGTTGTGAGTTTTATAGGTGGTTTGGGTGGAAGGGACATGTCGGTAAAAGATTTTGAGTATGTTATTGACCGGGGTCGGGAAATCGTGGAAAAGGGCTCGAAGGAATTATTTGAGACAGTGGGCATAAGAGGAAAGGTAACAGGTATAAGGGGGTAAAAAATGGAGGGGAAATTTATAAAAATTGGCAAAAATCGTGTAACCACAGATGAGTTTGTCGCTGAGGGACATAGTTTTTGTACTGGCTGCGGCGAAG
>DATKVL010000066.1:0-1691 GCA_035530115.1 Dehalococcoidia bacterium
CTTAGCGAAAAGGAAAGTCTTTATCCCCAGCTTTTCCAGGGATTTATATTCACCGTACCCGAATGCCTCGGGATCTTTAAAGAAGGTGACGAGGCCGACCTTGAGACCATGCCCGGCAGCGCGAGCTGCCTGACCGATAGCGGCAGTGGACTTGCCTTTGCCGGCCCCGGTATAAACCTGAATTAAGCCTTTCTCTTTCATTTCAGTTCTCCTTTATTGTAACTCAGCCGAGATGTCCCAGAACCATATGTTATCTCTTTCTTTTCTTTCTCCCCTGGTAACCTTGAGTGCTTTCCTGAAGATGGGCCCGTCGGTGACGAAGGTGTGATATTCGCCATTTTCGCCACAGGGATGGGAGCCAAGCTTGCTAATTTGCCTTACCAGAGCTTTGTCGAGGACTTTTCCCAGGAAGGTCTCCTCTAGTCTGGTGGCGACTATTTTAGCTTTGAATTTTAATTTAAGGAATTCCTCAATTAGCTCTTCTGCCTTTATCCCCCAGAGGGGCAAAAACGCCTTTATCCCGACCTCGCTACATACCCTCTCCACCCATTCCCTGTGCTCTTCTAAGTCCATATCGCCGAACACGCCCCCTTCGATACCTTTATTCTTGAGTTCCCCGACAGCCTTCTTAAAGTTCTCTTCATAATTTTCCCACGACGTCATCACCTGGATTAGAGGGATGCCAATGGCTTCTGCTTGCAGAGCTAAAACGGTGGCTTTAATCCCGTGGGACCTCGACCTCTGGCCATCTTCGGAGACAAAGTTGAGCAGATATAGGACTTCGTACCCCTGGGAAATTGCCTTGTACGTCGCCAGGGCACATTCCTTACCTCCGCTCCAGGAGGAAAAAACCTTCACTTAGCTAACCCTCAGGCTCCTCGAATATCTCGGGGTGAATGAAATGAGCAAACCACTCTAAGCCCTCGACCAGTCTGGGACCTGGGCGTTGAACTAAGTCATCATCGAGTGTATAGATTCTACCCGTTTGACTGGCGTTGGTACTCGCAAGCTCAGTCGCGTTCTGCGCCCACTCATATGACCATTCGCTGGTGATAATTATTTCAGGGTCGCGGGCAAGAACATACTCAATTGAGATTTCTGAATAACCTGTGATATTTTGGCAGGTGTTCACCCCTCCTCCCTTTTCAATTAGCTCGTGGATGAAAGTCCCTTGGCCAGCAGTCCACAACGACGGCTCATGACCGACGATATAAAAGACTCTTGGTCTTTGTTCCAATTCTTCGGTCTGATCAGTTACTGCTTTAATCCCTACTGCCATTTCCGATGTAAGTACTTGGGCCTCCACCTCCTTATCGGTTATTTCCCCTACTGTTCTAATATCATTAAGCAAATCATCTAAATCAGTAGTCTTTATACCAAATACTGTAAGCCCTAGCCCTACCATGGTATTGATAACCTCCATGGGAGTGCCATACGCAACTAGTATGAGGTCAGGGTTAAGAGCGACTATCTTCTCTATATCTGGTGTGACATATCCCCCCACCTTTTCCTTCTCCAGAGCTTCCGGAGGATAATTGCACCAATCTGTCACTCCCACTACTTTGTCACCTAGACCGAGGGCAAACAAAATCTCGGTGTTGGAGGGAGCCAGAGAGACAATTCGTTGGGGTGTTCCGTTAATGGCGACCAGCCTTCCCAGGTCATCGAATACATAATCTACTGGTGTCTGC
>DATKVL010000067.1:0-1517 GCA_035530115.1 Dehalococcoidia bacterium
TCAATTGTCCACCGACATTCGGTATGTACCCCTTTAGCACCGATGTTTGTGGCGGCAGGGTGGTTGATGTGCCCCGAACCGAAGATTTTGCCCTTGATATGGTCGGTATGAAGAAGGCATTGACCAGGAAAACAAAGGCCATCTTTGTTGCCTCGCCCAATAATCCCACCGGCGACACCGCCACCGAGAAGGAAATTATGGAGCTTGTTGGGACCGGGAAAATTGTTGTCGTGGACGAAGCCTATTTTGAATTCAGCAATGTAACCATGGCTAATTTAGTGCCCTCTTACCCTAACTTGATAGTTTTACGCACCTTCAGCAAATGGGCCGGGCTAGCCGGCTTAAGGATAGGTTACGGATTTTTCCCCGTAGAAATTGCTGGTTACCTGATGAAGATTAAGCAGCCCTATAACGCCAATGCCGCAGCTCAGGCTGCGGTGCTAGCTTCCCTGGCAGATATAGAGTATCTTCGTGCTAATGTTACCAAGATAGTTATGGAACGGAAGCGATTATTTGGCAAACTAAAGGAACTGAATTGGCTAAGGCCTTACCCCTCCCAGGGAAACTTTATCCTCTGTTCTCTGCCCGAAGGAAAGGCCAAAAAAATCTGGCAACAACTGCGAAAGAAAGGCATCTTTGTTCGCTATTTCGATACTCCTAGATTGAAAGACTGCCTGCGAATTAGCGTGGGCAGACCTGAGGATACTGATGCTCTGGTTAAGGCATTAAAGGAGGTTAAATATGACTGAAAGAAAAACAAAGGTAATTCGTGAGACTGCCGAGACGAATGTCAGAGTGGAACTCAACATTGACGGCAGCGGACAATTTCAAATCACTACCGGCATAAGGATGTTCGACCACCTCCTTAGCCAGCTAGCCCAGCACGGGATATTTGACATAAAAATCTCAGCCTCAGGTCCCGACCAGCACCATGTGGTCGAGGATGTGGCTATTTCGCTGGGCAAGGCTTTTAACCAGGCACTGGGGGAAAAGCAAGGCATTGTCCGTATGGCCCATGCTATCGTGCCTATGGATGAAGCTCTGGCAGCGGTAGCTGTGGATATCGGGGGCAGAGTCTACAGCACAATCGAGGCAGACTTTGACGAAGCCAGCATAGGCGACATGGACGCTGATTTAGTCCGCCACTTCCTGATCTCCTTTGCCTCCGAAGCTAAAATTAACCTCCACGCCGAAGTGCTCAACGGCATCAACGACCACCACAAAGCCGAAGCTCTATTCAAAGCTCTGGCCCGAGCCCTGGATACAGCCACCCGCATTGACGAAAGACTCATCGGCAGGATTCCCAGCACTAAAGAGGTTATCGAAGGGTAGAAAGATACCTGAATTCAGTTTCAAGTCTCTCAAGGAGTGCGGCTATACAGCGGGCTCCATTATGTTTAAAATAATATAGAGTTAGTCTACGCAGAAAGTGTAAAGCAACGGAGGTAAGAGATGCCGGAACTAAGTTGGGCCACCGTAGTCACCTGGTTGATAGACCATGGCATCCGCATCCTTAT
>DATKVL010000068.1:0-4510 GCA_035530115.1 Dehalococcoidia bacterium
ACGAGCAACCGGCGGAGTTCTCCGCCAATCAGGGAAAGCTACTTTGGCCGCTTCAACTGCGGTGTCAATCTCTTCCTTGGTTGAAATCGGGACTCTGGCAATCACTTCACCATTGACTGGATTGACCACGTCCTGAATCTCCCCTTCGGACTCAACCCATTCTCCATCAATGTAATTTTTAACTTCTACTATCCCTTTTATTGGTTCTTCTAAAATCGCCATTATTACCTTCCTGATTTATTTTCTTAGACCTTCTTAAATTTTTACTATACATTACCCTGATAGATAGCGTCTCGTCAAGTGGTGTAAATTACCACTGCTGATCTCTACCATCGGCATTTGAGCCTCGTCATCTGCCATTGGTCCGAGATTAGGATCGAAAGCTTTCCCTTGTGCCAGGGATTGCTTCGTCTCTGTCCTCCTCACAATGGCAAGAAGATGTATCACTGACGTACTGAACGGGGATGGTGGGTTGACAGACGGCTGCGTGTGTGATAGACTCGTAAATGAGGCCAGGAAACTAAGCTTTTACAAAATGACCGATAGCGCTGAAAATCGAACGAACACTCAATCAAAAACTGTACTACATCTATCCTTGCCAAATTAACGGGATTTTAACATTAGTGCGGTATTATACGGATATAAAGACACAATGAAGGGAGGTGCTGAAGCGCAGTTCTAGGAGATGTAGCTTATCTAAGATGGCAGAACCAAATCATGAATGAAAGGAGGGTTGTGTATGGTTTGATGACAGGAAAATGTGATACAGTTTTGAAAAGTTTTAGAAAGGAGGAGAAACAGTGAAAAATAAAATACTTTTTATCTCGGTAGCAGTCGTGCTGGCTCTTAGCGTGGGTCTTATCGGCTGTGACGGCGGCGGCGGGGTCGGGCCCACGCCCTCAAGCAAAATCGTTCTCGCCGCGTCAGTGTCTGAGACTGGTCCACTAGCAGATGTTCATAATCTGGCAAAGAAGCCAATGCTCGATAAATGGCTTACGGTGAACCCTACTATGACTGTTGAAGGCGTGGCGTATCCGGTAGAAAAAGACTACCTTGACGATGGCAGTGTTCTGTCAAACATGCTGGACAACACAGACACTATTATAGATGCCATACATGCGGGAACTAATCACTTTTTGTTGGGTCCCACGTGTACCGCCTTCCTTGAGGCTCAAGCCCCTAAGGCGACCACCGGAAAGGTGGTGCAAATGACCATGGAGGGTGGCGCTACCTCTTTGTTTACCAGGCTGCAGGATTACAAATATTCGTTTATCAGCCTGAGCTTTTCCAACTGGTTCGAGATACCAGTTTTTGCTAAACTGATAAAAGAAGCCCATACAGCTTGGAATGCCACGGACCCTTGCACCGCGTATATAGGCTATCAGAATGATGACCACGGCTTGGAGTACTTGGGGGAAGCTACAAAGTACTTCGGTAAGGAAGGAATTGCTATCGACGGGTCGTATGCCATGACCTCCGGCGACACTGGCGCCAACGCGGCATTGATAAACGCAGCGAAAGCGGCTGGCTCCGATATCCTCTGCGCTTTTGCCTACCCCGAGCACGTCTTCGGTACTGCCGCTGTGGCAGAGGCGCTGGGCTATAATCCAAAGGCTATGATAATTGGTCCGGGCGGTAACTTCGGCGTTTACGGAGCCCCATTCATGGCCGGGGCGGATGCCGAGGGAGTGATGTGCTTTGCAGTTGCCAACAACAAGACGACAACAGGTACTGTCGGAGCACTAATGTTGTCTCTGGAAAGCGACCCAAGCATTGGTTTTTTCAACACGGACTACTGGGGTGCTCCTTGCTACTGGGCGTCACTGCAGATGTTGCAAGAGGCAGCAGAGGAAGTGGGAAGCGACAATGCTGGTGCAGGGTTCACGGTTGACCAGGACGCTTTGAGAGATTACCTTCGCACCGAAAAGTTCACTACCGTTTTAGGCGAGACCTGGTATGTGACGCCATCGGTGGCTCTGAATTCAACCACCTACTCTTGGACAGATGCACAATTACAGTGGCCGGTTCCTGTTGGCTATGCTGGTCTTCTAAACTACAAGTGCCACACTGGTGAGATTGGCCAGTGGCAAAGCGGGTACATTGAAATCGTAGGATATGCCGGAATCGGCGGCGGGGGTGACGAGTATGAGCTAACGAACTACGAAGTGACCGCCAGCATCGTATATCCCAAGCCAGCGTGGACACCGTAGTAATGGGGGATAAAGTCAGGCACTAATACTTATATCAGGAGTCTAGAAATAGTAAGCAGGCTGTCTAGAAATATTGAGAGGTAAGTCTTTCTAGGCAGCCTGCTTCTGTGTGACTGCGAAGTATAGGAAGTCAAAAATATGGATAAGGCAACGGTTGTCTGGGTAATCGGCTCCGGTCTGCTGAACGGGGGCGTCTATGCTCTGGCTGCCATGGGCTTGAGCGTCCAGTATGGTGTTGCCCGGGTGCTCAACCTCTCTCACGGCGAATTCATCATGGTCGCCGCCTGGCTCACCTTTACTTTCTATACAGGCTCCGGGATTAACCCGCTGGCGTCGGCGGCTATCACAGCGCCTCTTTTCCTGGGAATTGGTTTTCTACTTCATAGAACAATTTTCACAACCCTCAAAAAGAGAGCGCCCACACCAGCTGCCTTTGAGGGGAACTCTTTGCTGGTCGCTTTTGGTCTCTTGTACGTAGTCCAGAATACAGCCCTACTGATATGGGGAGGCCAACCGCGGGCGTATTTCTGGTTAACCAGTGGAGTGGACATTTGGGGGGTGCGCTTTACTCTCAATAACGTGATAGCCCTTGCGGTAGCTGTAGCCCTTGGTGTGGCCTTTTATGTCTTTGTGAACCGCTCCCGCCTGGGGAAAGCCATCAGAGCTGCGGCTCAAGACCCGGCGACGGCTGGACTCATGGGGATAAACATCAACCTTGTGCTGCCTTTGTGCTTCGGGCTCGGAGCGTTATTGGCTGGTATTGCCGGCGTGCTTTTAAGCATGTGCTACCCAATTTCCACATACATGGGGATGGGATATACCGTAATAGCTCTCATTGTGGTTGCCCTGGGCGGGCTGGGCAGTATCCCGGGCAGCTTTATTGGAGGATTCATACTTGGTATTATCGGCAGCATAGTTGTCCAGTTCGAGTCCGCTTTATCCATGGTTGCTTTCTATGCCCTCCTCATGATCCTGTTGGTGGTAAGACCAAAAGGTATTCTCGGGAAGACGTGAGATGGATATCAGCAAGTTTACATCCAAAAAGTTCTTGTTAGTAGCGGGGCTTGTCCTTGCCATTTTAGTCTTTTTAGTCACCTTTCCTACATACGGTTCAAATTCTGAAGTCGGCATATGGGTTACGATCCTGATGTATATCATCCTTACGGTGAGCTGGGTTATATTTTCCGGTACCACCGGCTACATGTCACTGGCAGTGGCTGCCTTCTTTGGGATCGGTATGTATACTGCCGCCTTTCTCTACCCAAAAAGCGGACCATTATTGCCCCTGCCTGCCGTCATCATTATGGGAGGTCTGGTCAGCTTTGTATTCGCTCTCTTGACAGGCCTGGTAACCCTGAGACTCAAGGGCATGTATTTCGCCATCTTTACTTTCGGATTCTCCGTGCTCCTCTATCACCTCATGGTATACTATGAGCTTCAAATAATAGGCTACCGTGGTCAAAGGCTTACTCCAATAACCAACGTAACTGCTTTTTACATACTTCTCATTATTATGGTACTGACACTGCTCGCTGCCTATCTTATCAGGCGCTCCAGATTGGGCTTAGCCATGCAGAGCATCGGTGAGAGCGAAGATGCGGCGGCTCACATGGGAGTCAACACAACTATGGTGAAGGTTATCACCTTTGCCATCAGCGCCTTTTTCATGGGGGCAGCCGGGGCAGCTTTAGCCCCTAAATGGGAATATATCGACCCTTCGGTCGCCTTTAATACGTTCTATTCCTTCATGCCAGTGTTGATGGCTGTCTTTGGCGGCATGAGAGAACTCTACGGCCCGGTAATAGGTGCTGCTATCTTTGCATATACAGAACGATCGTTAAGACTCAGGTTTCCCTATTATTATATGCTCTCTTTCGGCATCGCACTGATACTCATTATCATATACCTGCCCGGTGGGTTGACGGGGCTGGTACCAACCTTGAAGGATAAGCTGGGAGGCGTAATAGCAAGGTTACGGAAAGGAGGCCAGTCGGAGCGACATGCCAATACTTGAAGGCCAGGACGTAACCAAGCATTTTGGGGGGTTAGCTGCAGTATCCCATGTTGATTTCCATGTTGACCAGGGCGAAATCGTGGGGCTGATTGGGCCCAATGGAGCTGGCAAGACAACGCTGTTTAACTTAATATCGGCGGCTTTCCCTATTAGCTCAGGGGAAATGAGATTCAAAGGACACAAACTCAACGGCTTAAAGCCCCATCAAATATGTAAGCTGGGAGTATCGAGGACATTTCAGGAGACTAAAGTTTTCGCCAATATATCGGTCCTTCAGAATGTATTA
>DATKVL010000069.1:0-1389 GCA_035530115.1 Dehalococcoidia bacterium
GCGAACAAGAGCCAGAACAGTTGAAGGAACATTCAAACTGTTCTTGATGTTCACTGCAAAAAATATGGGAAGGTTGGTAGCTTGTTGGAATGATACTGAATAAGCAATCCCCGGCGATCCATAAGGTGCACTTGCATCATATACAGTCTCAGTAGTGTTTCCTGTGAAACCACAACCGGGAGGTTTTTTAGACCAGATGGCATTTGCTATGGATTGTGCAAGACCACCAGATGCACACACGTAAAGTGTGTTTGATTTTATCTGCACACCACCAATCTGAAGTGTTATTGGTGATCCTGAACTTGCAACTGTCTGGCTAAGATTAACTGTGTATGGGCCTGTACCGATAGAAATTGTTGTGAAATTCAGAACACCAACACCACTCACAAACAGTCCAGTAGTAACCGATGGCATTACACCACTGGATATGGTTAATGTCGTTCCAGATATGTATCCAGTGACAGTTGCTGCTGGATTATTGGCTATTGGGTATGAGTTGTAGTTGTCTGTGACATAAGCAGACACAACACCAGACACACCATTTGCACCGATCAGGGCACCTTGTATTGCAGCATTTGTGTTGTTTGAGTTTGCTGCTACTGTTTGCTGTCTGCGAAGTTCAAAGGCTGCTCTGTTCTCAATATCATTGCCTTCAACACCGCTAAGAAACGTAACACTGTCCCAACCAGAAACTGTTTGGTAGATAACCACACTGGAAGGCACACTGATTGCACCAAGAATAGTGCATGCAAAAGGAAGTGCAATATATCCAGATGCTGGAATGATACCTGCCTGTGTGCAGGCATACAGGTTTCCTGCCGTGTCTTGTATCAGGGCACCAACTGGAATGGTGGCACCAGTCAATCCAAAGCAGTTGACTTGCAACACAGTTGCTTGTGCTGGATTACGAGTAAGAAAATAAAAACGCCCAACGGCATCCTGAAATCTTCCAGATGCGTAGGCTGGATCAAAGTTGTTTGCAAGGTTTATAAATGCTGAATAACTTGCTGCAATGATTGCTGCTTGACTTGTAGCCAACTGACCTTGTGGTGTTTCAAGATTGGGATTCAGGTTTCCACCAAAAGCAGTATTGATGTCTTCCTGAACTCCAACAAGTATATCTGCTTCAGTTGGAACAACTGGACCAGTTGCTGGAAATTGTATTTGAGGTACGTTGCTCATTATATTTCCTTAGAATGTAACGTTCTGTGCTGTTCCATTTACATCAATAACTTCAATTACACCAGATAGTGTTTTGCTTGAGCTAACAGACAGTGATGTGCACTTTGCCTGTACCACTTCAGGAACAGTAAGAGCAGCTTTCTCTGCTTGTGATTTCATAATTGCCTGTGGACTGCTCTTGCCAAGTATCTGTTGAAAGTAAGGCAT
>DATKVL010000070.1:0-5670 GCA_035530115.1 Dehalococcoidia bacterium
GCAGCCGATGATATTCATCAGGGTAGATTTCCCCGAGCCTGAAGGCCCTATGATAGATACCATCTCCCCTGACTCAATGCGGCAGCTAATCCCCCGCAGAGCAGGAACTTCGGTCTGCCCCGCTTTATACACTTTAGTTATGTTTTCAAGTTCAAGCATTGGCTACATCATGAAGAAGCCGCCTGGTCGCTCCCCAGGAGTGGGTAATACCACCTTTTCCCCCTCTTCCAATCCCGACAGAACTTCCGTGTTGAACCCATCGCTCAGCCCCAGGGTAATTTGCCGTTCTTCCTGCTGCCCGTCTACGAGCACTACAACCATTCGGTTTTCCGGGGTCCCCCGAACATATCTATTCGGTATCGACAATACATCATCACGACGTTCGATGATGACTTCAGCAGTGGCACTCATGCCGTCTTTGAGCCCAGCAACAGGATTCTCCAAAGTTATGGTGGTGCCGTAAGATACCACCCCGGCTAGAATTGTGCCTACCGGGGAGATAAAAACAACACTGCCCTTTACTTTCTCGTCGGGCAAGGCATCTAATATGATATTCGCTTCCTGGCCTAGCTGTACCATGGCGATATCCATTTCATCAATGAAGCCGCGCATCTCTATCTCACTGGTGTCAACCAGGGATATTGCCGGAGTGGCTAATGCCCCTGTCGAGATTTCTTTTCCTTCAGTAATGCTGATGTCGGCTACCACGCCATCAAATGGAGCCACTATTACCGCCTTTTCCAGATTAAGCTCCGCCGATTCCAGGCTGAGTTCTGCTATTTCCAGGTTCAGCCTTGCTATTTCCCAGCTCACTTTGGCTGCATCCTCGTCGACCCCCGGCAGGTCTTGAGCTTTCTCATATTGTGCTCGGGCTGCCCTGACCTGGGCCTCCGCTATTTCGACTTGCAACTCAGCCATCTCTACACTTGATTCCAAAGACGGTGCATCAAGCCTGGCTAATACCTGGCCTTTGGTCACGTTGTTCCCTTCGTCAACCAGCACCTCTGCCACTGTACCCATGGTGCCAAATGATAAATACGCTTTGTTAGGCATTACTAAACTGCCATCCACTAAAACGGTTTTCACTATATCGCCCCGGGTAACGTTAACAGTCGTCAGTGTATCTTCGGAGCCGGTGCCCCTGGTAAGTACGATACCGAGTACTATACCAATAACAACCACGCAGATTGTTGTTATTATTAGCGTTCGCTTTTTTTTCATTTTCCCTAGCCTCTTTTCATTTTTCAAAAATTTGCTTGTTGCAACACAGCAAGTATTTGCTTCAACGCAGAGCCAAGATGCCTAAAAGTTTAGCAGCAGGATTGTTAATCTCGATTGGCCTCATTTTCTAAATTTTCAGTTCTAACTTCACTTACTAACTTAGTAAACTCATTCACATGTTGACCCATAATATTGATGAACTCTTCAACTGCCTCCACTTTAACGAAGACCAGACCCCTTCCCTGAGGTAGCTTAAAAGTTAGCAGCCTGGTACCAACATCCATACCCAATTCCTTTCTGGCTTCCACGGGTATAACTATCTGCCCTCGTGGGCCAACAACCATTGAGCCAAAACACTTACCGACTACCTGCATGTCCTCGCGTTCCATTTTCCCTCCTAGAATAAACTTGGCGCCCAACTTAGTATCATAGGATATGTCCTACTATTCAGAATTATAGGATTTTTCTTATTTGTTGTCAAACAGGATGCTGGAGATTGTTCATTAACCGCTTGTAGCGAGTGTGCCGGACTATGAGCGGCAGTCATGATAAAATTAAGTTGCCCTTCGACAGGCTCAGGCGAACGGGGTGCTAAACGACCTCTGAATTCTAAGCGTGGCTCGAGATGAAAAAACTTATTGAAGGAGCAGGCAAGCTGGGGATAGAGTTCAATGCCAGACAGGTAAAGCAATTTGAGCTCTACTACCAGGAGCTAATTGAGTGGAATAAAAAAATAAACCTCACGGCCATAACAGATTATTCCTCGGTGCAGATAAAGCATTTCCTCGATTCCCTGACCATCACCCTGGCTTTGCCTGAGGAAGAGGTGGAAAGGCCGGATTTCAATATTATAGACATAGGCACAGGTGCCGGCTTCCCCGGCGTGCCGCTCAAAATTCTTTTTTCTCAGCCCAGGCTGGTGCTCATTGAACCCACAACAAAAAAGACAGCTTTCCTCCACCACATTATCCATAAACTGGAGCTGGAAAATGTAGAAGTGCTGAATAGTAGAGCTGAGGAAGCAGCTCACTTACCACTCTATCGTGAGCAATTTGCCCTGGTTCTCTCCCGTGCTGTAGCCTTGTTGCCCACCCTGGTGGAACTGAGTCTGCCCTTTTGTCAGATCGGGGGAAGATTTATTGCTCAAAAGAAAGGGGAAATCGACCAGGAGATAAATAGGGCAAAAAAAGCCATTGCTGCCCTGGGAGGCAGATTAGACCAAATAAGGAAAATAGAATTGGGCGAATTCAATGATGGGCGTTATTTGGTAATTATTGATAAAATATACCCGACACCGAGTAAATATCCCCGTCGTCCTGGACTGCCAAGGCGACGGCCAATTCAGGAGGTGAAAAGAGATGTGGAGTAGAAGATCACGGAGGTTCTACTTTGGCCTCCCTCCCTTCGGTTTCTACTTCCAGGGATTCAAGCCCTTTCCCGACAAGAAGGAGTATCTGGACATGCTCGAGGAGTATAAGAAAGACCTGGAAGAGGAACTCAGGGAGGTAGAAAAGGAGATCGAGGAAACAAAAAAGAGACTCTAGTAAAGAAGTGTAAGCCAGGTAAAGCTTAATTTGAAGGAATGCTGAAAGATATTCAAAGGCTGATTCAAAGCCAGGCAGACTTTATCATCAGTCAACAGCTTCCTTCTGGGGCTATCCCCTGGTACCAAGGCGGTATCACAGACCCCTGGGATCATGTGGAATGCGCCATGGCCTTAGATTTTAGCGGCCGGTTCACTGAGGCTGGCTTGGCTTATAAGTGGATGCGTGATACCCAGAATCCTGACGGAAGCTGGTATTCCAGTTATCTCAATGATAAAGCTCAAGACCTAACCAAAGATACAAATTTCAGTACCTACATAGCAACAGGGCTATGGTTTCACCATCTCACCAGCCGGGATCTGGACTTTCTCCGCTACATGTGGCCTGCGGTGGAAAAGGGCATAGACTTCGCCTTAAGTTTACAACAGCCAGACGGCGAGATTTATTGGGGACTAAGCGAGAATAATGAAGTCTGGCCAGGAGCAATTTTAACTGCCTCTAGCAGCACCTGGCTCAGTATTAAATGCGGCATAAGGATTGCTAAAAACTTGGGGGTAGATAAGCCTGACTGGAATAAGGCATGCCAGAGGCTGGCTAAGGCAATCAAGGAGCAGCCCGAACGCTTCGACAGGCTAGGCGAGGATAAGAGCGGGCACGCCATGACCTGGTATTACCCCATCCTTGTGGGACTGATAAAGGGAAAGCAAGCAGAAAAGCATATCCTGGGAGGATGGCAGGATTTCATTATAGATGGTTGGGGGTGTAAATGCTTTGCTGACAGACAGTCAGTATGCGTAGCTGAGACCTTCGAACTGGTTCTGGCCTTAGCAAGGATGGGCGCCAGAGATAAGGCAAAGATGGTGCTGGACTGGGTACTGCAATTTCGGGATAGCGACGGCGTGTTTTATCGGGAGGTATATTGGCCGCAAAGGGAGATAAGACAGTCAGAGCTGGAACCACAGGCCCACGAAAAGAATACCTGGACATCGGCGGCAGCGATACTGGCTATGGTGGCCTTAGATGGAATTAAAATACTATAGCCAAAACATTGGTTGGTAAGATGAGTTTAGAGCCTGGTGTTAAAAGAGTTCCCCGGAAGATTCCATTATTAGAAGACGACCCGGATGATTTCGTGGGTTATGAAGTCCTCATAGATTTTATAAAGCAGCGGGCGTTGTATAAGCTAGAAGGAGATATCATCGAAATCGGTGCTTATATGGGCAGAGGTACTGCCAAACTGGCAAGGTTTGCCCAAAGATATGGTAAGAGGGTATACGCCATCGATGTTTTCGATCCCGGTCTGGACAGAACTTTGAGTAAAAGTGGAATCAAGGCGGGCGACGTTTATGAAGCGTTTCTCCAGGGCCGCTCGATGTTAGAAGCTTATCAAGAGTCAACCCGAGGTTTTGATAACATCGTAACTATAAGGGAAGATTCCAAAAAAGTTAACTTTCCCCAAGAACAAAGATTCATCTTCGGATTCATTGATGGCTGCCATCAGCAAGCACATGTAGAAAACGATTTCCATGTCATTTGGCCCCATCTTGTTTCCGGAGGCGCTCTCGGTTTCCACGATTATAAATTTGATGATTGGCCGGAAGTCACCAAAGCCACCGATAAGCTAATACACGCACACAAAGGAGAGATAAGCGAAGCATGTGAGATAGAAGGGAAGTACAATATCCTGTCTCTCTTGCTGGTCAAAAAATAGAATTCATCCCCAGTCCTCTAAGGCTGGATATCTCTGACTGAATTGAAAGCAGGGCAGCAATGCCTTGACATCGACCTGATTTAGTGACTTCTTGCCAATCCGCCGAAATTCTTGAAAAAACCCAAAAGAGGGTTGACAATACAGGGGTGGGGTATTTAGAATAAAAAGGGGTAGTTTTACATTGATATTATTCGCTAAACTATTCCAAAAGGAGGTGAAGAGGTATTAGAATATTGATAGGATTAACTAAGATTTTAGAAAGCTAAATTATTTCAAAAGGAGGTAAACATGAGGAAGGGACTTTTCGCTATTTGTTCAGTTTTATTAGTTTTAGTTGTTTCAATTGCGGCTTTGGGCCCGGGCTGTACACCAACAACAGGCACTATTGAGGTCGAAGCTACCCTCGATGGCGTTGCCTGGCCCTCGTCAGGAACAGGAGCAGTGACCTATACGTTAACCGGACCCGGAGCAGCAGCACCCACTGTTATTGACGGTACTAAGGTTCCGGACAGCTTTAGCGGGGACGCCGGTAACTGGACCTGTGCCTACGTCTCCGGCGGTCCCGTTGGGGCACAATTTGTTGATATCACACCCGACTCAACTCAGGAGGTGTCCGCGGGAGGCACAATCACCTTTACCTTAAACTTCGTGACGCCGGTGGAGGTGGATGCCTGGGTTGTGTTCGACACCTGGACCATAGACGGGGTACCTGTTCCCGCCGGCTTTCACCCGCTGATCCCGGGTATGATCGTCGATGCTAGGTACACAGAGGGTGTGTCCGGGAATGTGTCCGGGAACCAAACAGGTCAAGAGGTCAAGGTAAAAGAGACGCTCTGGACCAAGTATCATAACAAGGGTATCGATGGAGAACAGGGGCCGACGCGTACTCTCCATGTTGTTAACGCCTGGGGTGCGGTGTGGGGAGTTCCTCCTTTCGAACAGAAATTGTCCCAGCAAGCTACCGTGAATGGAGACCCTGTCGCAGTTTGCACTGATATTCCTTGCCCTTACTGCGAGACCATAAGCCTGGATGTAGAAATAGAAACGGTGCAGAAGGTAGGCACTAACTACACAAAGAATGTCAACTGGATCCGTTTTAAGACGCCTGGAGAACTAAGTCTAGGAGCGTGGGTGCTGCTGGGTAGCACGGATTCCATATTCGAAGAAGATGTGTCGGGGTTTGTAGGATGGGAG
>DATKVL010000071.1:0-2389 GCA_035530115.1 Dehalococcoidia bacterium
GCCACCGCAGCCTACGGTACACCAATGGCTGAGGAGATACAAATTCTCCGTGAGTTCAGAGATGAATACCTGCTAACAAACCCGTTGGGACAAGTTATTGTAGAAGTTTATTACAGGGTCAGCCCACCAATAGCCGAATTCATAACTGAGCATCCCAGCCTGAAGCTAATAGTGAGGGCAGGGCTATTGCCCGCTGTGGCCATGAGCACCATAGCCATCAACACTACTCCGGTTGAGAAGATAGCCATAGTAGGCTTGTTGGTGCTGGTTTCAGTGGCACTGGCTGCCTGGTCAACAAGGCGGCGGGGCAGAGGTCCAGAGTATACCTGAGGGTAAATAGCCCATTTACTTGCTGTAATATCTCCAGGATCCTGTGGCAGTGCTCTCCCGGCATAAAAACCTTTTTTCTCTGAGACTATTTAATTATCGGCACCCTGACCCTGAGTGTAAAGACAGGGAAACGTCTTTAAACGCTGTCCTGAGCAATGGGAAGGATTCTTAGCTGGGTTTATCATGGGCGAGATTCTTCCCCTTCACGAAGCCCGCCCTGAGCATTACGAGATTCTTCGCTTCGCTCAGGATGACAGGAAAGGCTCAGAATGACAGCTTTCGTGAAAGCTATTTGTAGAGCTGCACACTAGAAGGCAAGTTTGAAGGCGAAAAAGTGTATGGGACAGGCACGCTGAATTATCCGTCGTAATGGAAGAAGGAGTCGGGCTAAAAAACCCGATACTATGGTAAAATTTCAATTGATGCCCGGCATATGTTATGTCATCCGTCCTATGGAGTATGAGGATATCCCCCAGGTAGCCCAAATTGATAGAGAGGCTTTCCCGGGGGAATGGGTGTTTCGCTCTCAATCAGCCTATAAGCAGGATCTTGACAATCCATCCGTCCGCTATATAGTGGCTTGTGAGAAGAGGGATGTGTCAGAATCCGGGGGACAGGCGATGCAGAAACTGCCTTGGTTCAAACGGCTCTTCAGCTATGAGCGTCGTCTTCACGTATCGGAAAACGTAGTTGGCTTTTCGGGCTTCTGGATGATGATGAAGGAGGCACACATCATTGCCATTGGTTTAAGAGATGGTTATCGGCGACTTGGTATAGGTGAAGGTTTGCTCATCGCAGCCATTGAACTAGCCGCGATATTGAATGCTAAGGTAGTCACTTTGGAAGTGCGTGCTTCTAATGAAATAGCTCAGGAACTTTATAAGAAGTATGGCTTCCGAGTGGTGGGGAGGCGCCTGAGGTATTATTCAAGTGATGGAGAGGACGCTGTAATCATGAACACGGATAATATTACCTCTATGCCATTTCAAGCATCTTTTCAGCAATTGAAAAAAGCCCATGCCCAAAGACACCACGAGATTTTTGCCCGGGTCCGCTAACTATATTTATTCAGGATAGCCTTAAAGGAATCTATAACAAACCCTAGCTGCTCCTTATCAGCAGCGAATGTGGAGAGTTTGAAAGACCTGGCTAAACCTGGCTGTGGTCCCCAAATGCCTCTTTCCTTTAATTCTTTATAGAGGAAATATCCCCTCTCTCGAACCCGCTTGGAGATTTCGTAGAGCACAGGGGCGTCAAAGTGCAGCAAGTCATGCCTGTGTGGTTTTTCCCCTAGCTGCTTAAAACCCAGTCCCTCAAGCTCAGCAGAAAACCACTGTGCTTTGGATACCTGTTCATCCCAATTGTTAACTCTTTCTTTCACATAGGGAAAGGAAGCCATGAGTGTTATCAGAGGAACCCCCCTTATAGTACAGCCAAGGAGCTCAATCTCTTTCTTGCTATATTTGCCGGATTTTCTCAGCACTGTCTCTTCCCATTTCTTCTTCATTCCCAGTACCCCGGCAGGTCCCGCAGAGGCCATGCTTTTGTGCCCACTGCCAATAATGAAATCAGCCCCTATCTCATCCATGCTTATAGGCATTCTGCCCACAGCATATGCCCCGTTAAGGATGTAAGGAATATTGTGTCCTTGAGCGATTTCTCCTAACCTTCTGGCATCAGGAAGATTTCCATAATTACCGTCTGGATAAGTCAATAGGATTAAGTTAGGGGCATGTTTTTTTATGAGTGGTGCATATTCGTTAACGTCGACTCTAAATTCCGGATGTCCGGAATGAGGCACCTCGATTATGTGTAGCCCCGCCCTTTCAGCAGCGACGACCGTTGTATAATGCCTGTTAGCATCAACCAGCATCGAATCGCCCGGCTTGGCTAGGGAATGCATGACCATGAATTTAGCCTCTCGGGCCCCGTGGGTTATGGTGGCAACTTCACAGCCGAGGAATTGAGGTAGAAGCTCCTGGACGAAGTCTCGGATGGGGGGATTGGTTACATTACATAAACTGCCCTCGCAAAAGTCACACACAGAATATCCATCCCC
>DATKVL010000072.1:0-3134 GCA_035530115.1 Dehalococcoidia bacterium
ATAATAGTTGTCTTTGTTTTTATTATCGGAAATTTTTCAGTTTTTTTGTGTGCTGCAATGACGGCTACTACAAAAAGAATTAAACTTCACTCAAGAGGTCAAAATGAAGAAATATCACAAACTGGAAACTTATGACTGGCGGGATAACCGTCATTTTTTCGGCACATCCGAAGAGTTCGAGGATTACAAGCGAACCGGATGTTATTTGCTGAATGATCATTCGCTCGGCACTCGTTATCATGATGGGTACCAGGCCAGCGATGCAACCCTGGTCGCAGGGCCTAAAGATGGATGGTACTCAGAAGCAGGGGCATTTATAACGGTATGTCCCGGTGAGATAGAAATGGAGGGACTTCATCGCTATGATGAGTTCCCGTTAAATAAGGAGGATAAAATGAAAGACACGATTTTTATCATTTTGTACCGGGATGGTACAATGATTCCAATGGTTAATGAGCCGCTAAAAGAGCATTTCCCTGAAGGTACTCGATTCTTTAAAACAAACAGGGAAACTACGATTAGTGACCTTTCCGGATGGTATGGCTCTAAGTGGGCCGCAAAAAGATTTAAGGAGATAGCAGGAAAATGAAAAGTGTTAACAAAAAACATACTAATTGCGGAAAGTGCATTTTCCATGGCGTAATAAATGCGCTTCGGTTA
Organism: Dehalococcoidia bacterium; assembly: GCA_035530115.1. Lineage (GTDB taxonomy): Bacteria > Chloroflexota > Dehalococcoidia > GIF9 > AB-539-J10 > RBG-13-51-36. Next base: position 661 of record DATKVL010000072.1, read on the forward strand.
ACGTGCAATAATCAAGAAGTTAGGAAAAGGTTTATTGATGACTTAGATGGTTATTGCAAACATTTTAAGGTAATTAATTCACTTTCCGGGAATAGGGATTGCCTGTTTCCGGAAGTGGAAGGAGAAGAAAATGAGTGAAAATAAAGAAGTCAAGTTTGATGACATTGAAAAAGGTTCAGTTATCTATGAGATTGACAGGACGGCGATAAAGAGAATGGTCGTAACGTCAGACCGGATTGCTACCGATTCTGTTGATCCGAAGTATCCGGATGCAACGTTTGAAACTTCATATCAAATATTGCATCATATTAGCGATATTAAGGATGCCCCGGTTATCACACCTGGCTCGGATATTCACGAACGGCTTATCGCCTGTGGTCGGAGACATTATTACTGGGACATTCTGACCGCTGCTGAAATCAATAAAGAAAGGCACCGGATGGATTACGAAGCAGTTAAAAAATTCTATTATGGTATTTTGAAAGAAGAAGAAAATGATTAAAGAAAAAAAATTCGATTACAAGAAGTGCGGCATTACCTTTGAGGTCATAAATAAGGAGGTAGCATGAAAGAGATAAAATTCACATGCCCAATGTGCGATAGTGACGTCAGGCTACCAGTTAATACTGGCGATATCCAATATGCAGGCTGTGAAGTCTGCGGATGCACCGTCGGCATGGATATTGATAAAGATGAATTTTGGCTTGTGACTGTCTTTGATTCAAAGGGATTTAAGAAAAACATGGGGAGAATAAGATGAAAGAGATACACATAAAGATTGACGATACCCTTTATAAAATGCTTGAGTACTTACGCCAGGCACATGACTTGAGGTTTTCAGCAGTCATCAAAACAGCACTCCGACGCTTTCTGTCTGACCGTCACCTGACCAGAAAGCTTATCGATGCCAGGGAAGCCAAAATTATTGCGGCTGCGGAAAAGAAAAAGGAGTATAACCGGAAGTATAGCAGGGAACATCCCGCTAAGAAGAGGGGGGGATGTTATGGGAGATAAGAAGTACAAGAACTATGGGGCGTATTGCCTCATATTGTATCGTTGTGACATTTGCGGAAAACAAGAAATGGTTTGGAATTCACGAGACGGGGATGCGGTCAGTCCCATCGAGTGTAGGCGTCACGATTTTTTTTGCGGACTTATGTGGCGTGACCAGAAGTCACCTATATCGTATGTGCCGAACTTCGATCCGTCCGATACAAGTCGGGTGCTGATCAGCAAGAAATCCAGCAATGACACGATGGTTATATCAGGCAAAGAGTATAAAGCTATGATTAATAACCGTCAGGTGCCATCGGTATCAAAAGGAGAAGATAAAATGAAGATAGAAATAACAGAAAAAGGAGAAAGTGTGGGTGGGAAATTAAAACTACACGATTTGCTTAGATTAGCGAAAACAAGAGCAAAGCAATTGGGAGTAGTAGCGCCGATTGATCTTATCCCAGATAATGTGGTATATGCGCACAATCCGTCTGGTGGATGTATCCGTGATCAAACACAGAATGTAGGCGATATCATATCGGCAATTGATAGCTATGACCGCGGCACTTTGACATGCCATGATTGCTTAGATTTTTACAGCGATATTTATAATTGCTGTAAGCACGTAAACGGGTCGGATAGATGCGAAGAGATGGTGGATGAGAAAGCGATAAGGTCTGCGATAGGTAACCCGCCAGAATTGTTTGGCGATTTAAAGATGGACTTTTTGTTTTTTACCATTGGGGATACGTTACGTTTAATGCAAATAGTGCACCCGCTAAAGGCAACTATTTATCTATTGCTAATCTACTCTGGTAACGTTTCCAGCGACACAACTGAAGCAAAAAAGAGAGTGGATGAGGTACTCTCTAAGCTTGATGAGATAGAGCGTGTCAAGTTGGAGCCGGTAAGCTTATTGCTCCCCAAATTGGAAGCAGAAAAAGAAAAGCTATTTGCATTATATGCTAAAAATGAAGAAATCGTTAGACTGGAAAGAGGAAAGGCGTTAAGGTCTATGGGTGCGTTCAGCAAAGACATTAATAATGAAAGGACAAAATTGCTTGAACGTAAAGATGAAGTCGAAGCCATGGTGGATCAGCTAAAATTAATAATAGAAAAAGCCGAAAGCGATATTCCTCAAGAGTCCAGGACTGTCAAGTTGAAATCTGTGTTGAAATATTTCCTGGTAGGGGGGTTTATTTTTATTGTTTTCTTGAAGGATCCCACCATCTCGCTATACCTTGCCGTTTTGGTTGTTCTTGCCTGGTTAACGGATAGGTACATCACTTAGTTAATTTTATCCCCCAAAATTCATGACTGGTATACTTGACTGGGATAACGGCATGGGCGAAGTGAAACAGGAATAGTAATAGTGATTTGCCGGCCGTTCTCATATTGAGGGTGAAGTGAGATAAATATCGCTTTGTCATTATGTTTATTTTTTAGTCCCAAAGAACCTCTTCATCCTTTCTTTTGGT
>DATKVL010000073.1:0-1006 GCA_035530115.1 Dehalococcoidia bacterium
CGCAAGTTACGTCATCCCTCCCGCAGTCGAAAGCTCAAGGGCTATCTAGACTGATTTACCTAAATGGCATGTCAAGCATAGTACCCATCTTTTTAGGCAACTTGCCTTTTTGTCCATAATAAGAGAGTACGGAGAGCAAGAATAATCGATTCCGAAATACAATGCGGAGAACAAGCAATGGGAACTAAAGGCAGAAGGAATGTGAAAAAACCCAAGAAGGAGCAGAAAAAGCCCGTAACCAAAGAAGAAGAAGGAAAGTAAGAAGGGCGAAGCCTTTCTAATCCTCTCTTTCCCCCTCTCCTTAAAGGGTGAGAGAGGAACTAACCCTCGAAAGGGGATTGCACAATGCTCGGGAATGTTCAGCAACGCCCCACGGCAAGTATACGTGGTTTACAACTGTTTGAGAGCGTGGTAGTCTAAACCCAGAAACGTGAAGACGAGGAATCAATCGCATGCTCCAGGCATACTTCCGGTCCCCAGAACCAAGGAGGAAGCTAAGCGAACCTATGACAGGATCAGCAGGTATTATAATTACCTGGCGGGGCCATTCGAGCGGAAGTATGCGGAAATGGCTCTGGAACACCTCTCGATTGGAAAGGGAGAAACTGTATTGGAGATCGGCTTTGGCACGGGGCACTGCCTAAAGCGGATAGCAGAATCCGTCGGCCCAAAGGGAAAAACCTACGGCATCGACATTTCCACCGGCATGATGGAAATATCGAAGAAGAGGCTAGAAAAAGCAGCCCTTGAGGATAGAGTCAAACTATTTTGTGGGGATGCAGCGAGTCTACCATTTGATGACAGCACTTTTAACGCCGTATTTATGAGCTTTACTCTTGAGCTCTTTGATACTCCTGAGATTCCAAAGGTACTTGAACAGATAAAGAGAGTGCTTAAACCGGAGGGCAGGCTCGCAGTTGTCAGTATTTCTAAGGAAAACGGGGAGTCAATATTCTTGAGGCTTTATGAATGGACCCATAACAAATGGCCAAAATACGTTGATTGC
>DATKVL010000074.1:0-1117 GCA_035530115.1 Dehalococcoidia bacterium
AAGCATGGCATTGGTCAAATCTTTTCTTGCAGATGTAATCTGTTCCGATAAAGCCAATTCTTTTGCCAGATATTCTGGGTATTCCAATTGCAGATTTGCAACCCGTGCGTCTTTTGCGCTCAGAGACGCAGTAGAAAATTCCTGTGTTGACTTGGTAAGTTCAGTAATTGCATTCTTGGTTTGATCTATTTGAGATAATAATTTTCCGTATTCAGTTCCGTACTGTAAAGATAGGTCATACTCTTTAGCCTGTGCAACCGTCATTGTGGCTTTAGCTAAATCATTTTGAGAATTAACGAGGGCTTCGTTGACTTTGGTAAGTATTTTTATTTGAGCAACACCAGCACCCGCGTCACCTAATTCTAGTTCGACATCCAATTTAATCTTATCCATTTCAGACATAGATGTACGCTGGAAGTCTTGAATTGCCTTATGTAGTGACTTAGTAACGTCTACATTCTTTTGTATTTCTGCACGCTGTTTGCCTAATGCGTCGCCATAATTCAGTTTAGCATCGTACTCTTTGGCTTCCGCACTGGACATAGTAGCTTTTGCTAGCTCATGCTGTAATCCTGTGATGTCTTTGTAGTATTCTGACATCAACTTAATTTGGGCAAGTTCTTTAGCTTTATCTGTATCACCAAACTCAAGTTTTGCCTCAAATTCTATTGTCTGTTTTTTACCACTCAATACAGATTGTTGTAATTCTTGATTTGCTTCCTTTAAAGCCTTAACAATCCTTACATTCGCTGTTTCAAGGTCTGCTAAACTTTGCTGTTCTTCTTGAGCGGCTAATTTTTGCAATTCAGCTAATTGTGATTGTTGTTCTTTCATTTCTTTTTTTACATTAAGAGAATTTCTAACAGAATCAGTTGCGTCATCTTGTGCAGATGTTGAAGCGATTAAATCTGCTTGTGATTCACGTAATGCTTGAATATTTCTTTCATGTTCATCATTAACACTATTTTCAGCATCTACCATTTCAAGCATAGCAAATGTTTCTTTTTGGATAGAACCGCGATTATCATCAATTAATTGTGATAGTGTTTTACGGTTTTGAATTTCTCGTTCTTGTCGCTTGATTTCAGCACCCATAATACCAGTCTTAGAAGACAAA
>DATKVL010000075.1:0-9830 GCA_035530115.1 Dehalococcoidia bacterium
TGATATGAAATGGAAGAAATAAAAACTGGAGTTTATATCTGTCACTGTGGATTGAATATTGCGGGCACAGTTGATGTGGAAGAAGTAGCCAGATATGCCCAGGGTTTACCCTCGGTAGTGGTAGCTCGTGATTATCGCTATATGTGCTCCGACCCCGGGCAGGCACTTATTAAAGATGACATCAAGAACCTTGGTCTTAATCGGGTGGTGGTAGCCTCCTGTTCTCCTCGAATGCATGAGCCCACTTTCCGTCGAGCATGCCAGGATGCGGGATTAAATCCTTATCTCTATGAGCATGCCAATATTAGAGAGCATTGCTCCTGGGTTCATGCCGATACGAAACTGGCTACTAATAAAGCGAAAGACCTAGTGAGAGCAGCTGTAAGGCGAGTTTATCACCATGAGCCCCTTGTGATTAAGGAGGCACCACTCAACCCTAATGTGTTAGTTATCGGCGGTGGCATCGCCGGGATACAGGCTGCGCTAGATATCGCCAATGGCGAACACACAGTGTATCTGGTAGAGAGGGAGCCGTCAATTGGTGGTCATATGGCTCAGCTTGACAGGACATTTCCCACTCTGGATTGCTCCGAGTGCATTCTCACCCCAAAGATGACCGAAGTAGGGCAACATCCGTTTATAACACTTTTAGCCTATAGTGAAGTAGAGGAGGTTTTGGGCTCGGTAGGCAATTTCAAGGTTAAAGTAAGGAAGAAAGCTCGCTATGTGGATGAGAAGAAATGTACTGGCTGTGGCATCTGCGAGGAAAAGTGTCCCTGGAAGGTGGACAGTGAGTTTGAGATGGGCTTAGGCAAGAGAGGAGTGATTTATGTTCCCTTTGCTCAAGCCATTCCCCATGTGGCTACCATTGACAAAGAACACTGTGTTTACTTTCTGAAAGGTAAATGTCAGGCTTGCGAGAAGTTCTGCGATGCCAAAGCTGTTAACTTTGAGCAGGAGGACGAAATTGTTGAGGTGAAAGTTGGCACAATTATTGTGGTGACAGGCTATGATCAATTTGACCCTTCCGTAATACCTCAATATGGATACAAGAAATACGACAATGTGTTAACTGGACTTGAGCTTGAGAGAATGACCTGTGCTGCAGGACCAACTGAAGGCAAGATTCTGTTGAAGGATGGTCGGGAGCCGAAAAGTGTAGCCATTGTACACTGTGTGGGTAGTCGAGACCAAAACTACCACGAGTATTGTTCCAGAGTATGCTGCATGTATGGTCTTAAATATGCCCACCTCATAAAAGAGAATACACAGGCTGAAGTGTATCAAATGTATATTGACATGCGTTGCTTCGGGGAGGGATATGAGGAATTTTATCGCCGTGTTTGCGATGAAGGTGTTAACTTTATTCGTGGCAAGGTAGCTAAAGTTACGGACGTGGCGCTAACTGAGGAAGAACAAGGGAAATTGATTGCCATAGCTGAGGACACGCTTTTGGGCGGGATAATCCGAGTTCCCGTAGATATGGTAATTTTGTGCCCGGCTTTGGAGCCTCGCTCTGATGCAGATAATGTTGCCAAGCTATGCACCATCAACCGCCGAGCGGATGGCTTCTTTATGGAAAGGCATGTGAAACTTGACCCAGTAGCTACAGCTACAGAAGGAGTATTCATCGCTGGTTGTTGCGAAGGTCCCAAAGACATTCCTGATACTGTAGCTCAGGCTTCAGCCGCCGCTGCTAAAGCTCTATCAGCGATAAGCAGAGGCCGGGTTGTAATCGAGCCTACCATAGCCCAGGTGAATGAAGCCTTGTGCCAGGCTTGTGGACGCTGCGAAGAGATTTGTGATTTTCACGCCCCCAAGGTTATCAGCAAGGATGGAGTTAGAGTCTCCAGCATTGACGCGGCATTATGCAAGGGCTGCGGGGCTTGCGCTGTTGTTTGCCCCACCGGTGCTATGTCAGTAAGGCATTCCACCCGAGAGCAAATAAATGGGATGGTCGAGGCGTTATTAGAGGTATAGAATGGCTGAATTTGAACCTAGAATAATAGCTTTTTGCTGCAACTGGTGCACCTATGCTGCCGCTGACATTGCTGGAACAAGCCGTATTCATTACCCGGCTAACGTGCGTATTGTCAGAGTGATGTGCAGTGGAATGGTGGATCCGATATACATTCTCAAAGCCTTCGAAATGGGTGCTGATGGGGTTTTAATTGCTGGCTGTCATGAAGTAGATTGCCATTATCTTAATGGTCCGCCGAAGTGTGATGTTATGTTTGAGAAAATAAGGAGAGTGGTCAATACGCTTGGCTTGGAAGGTGAGCGTCTAAGGCGGGAGATGATTGCCGCCGCTGAGGCGCCAATATTTGCTGAATTAATCGAGGAGATGGTCAAACAGCTTAAGAAATTAGGTCCTTCGCCTCTCCGAGAAGGGGTTAAGGTTTGAATCTAGAAGATATTATCAAGGAAACAAAGACCTACTACTGTCTGGAATGTGGCAAGTGCACAAGCCTTTGCCCAGTTTCAAGGCATAATTCCAATTTTTCGCCAAGATTTATGCTGGAAAGAGCCTTGATGGGCTTTGGAGATGAGTTAATTCATGACCGGGAACTATTTTCCTGTCTTACGTGCTACGCTTGCTCGAATCTCTGCCCCTCAGACGTTGATTATCCTGTGTTTACGCAGAAAGTGAGGAATCTAGCTTCTGGCGAGGGCGAGCATGGTGATTGTGCTCACTCAGGAACCCTTCTTTCCTTAATGAGACTCATGTCTCGCCCTGATATCAGGCAAAGACGGCTGGACTGGCTCGATGGCTGCCATATCTCGGAGAAGAGCGAGGTATTGTATTTTGCGGGCTGCGCTCCTTATTTCGAGCCAGTTTTTGAGGACATTGAGGTCAGCCCGGTGAATATTGCCAGAAATAGTATCAAAGTACTTAACGCTTTGGGGATAGAGCCTATGGTGCTTCCTAATGAGAGATGTTGTGGACATGACCTCTTATGGACCGGGGATGTGGAGATGTTCAAGAAACTTGCTCAGCTCAATGCTCAGATGATAAAGGAATCGGGTGCCAAAAAGATAGTTTTTTCCTGCCCTGAGGGCTACCGGACGTTCAAGATTGATTATCCCCAGTATGTAGAGCTTGATTGTGAGCTAATGCATATCACCGAGCTTTTAGCTCAGAATCTCTCTACTCTGTCATTGAGAGCGAAGCAAAGCAATCCAGAGGTTAAACGGGTAACTTACCAAGATCCTTGCCGGCTAGGAAGGCACCTTGGGATTTATGAACCGCCAAGGGAAATAATAAAGGCTATCCCGGGGATAAAGCTAACTGAGATGGAGCATAGTGGCGATGAAAGCATATGTTGTGGCACCAGCGCCTGGACTAACTGCGGCTCTTATTCCAAGCAGATAAGAGTGGAGCGGCTACTTGAAGCCAAGGCTACTGGCGCTGAGGTGCTGGTTACCGCTTGCCCCAAATGTCAGATCCATTTCAAGTGCGCTATGGTGGATAAAGGTGCCGAGAAAGGTACCGATATAGAAATGAAAGTCATGGACATCGTGACCCTGGTAGCTGATGCTCTAGGAGGCGAAAGTAGTGAATAATTCCGTTTTAGTTATCGGTGGAGGCATAGCCGGGATTCAGGCTTCACTCGATCTGGCTAACATGGGCTTCAAGGTGTATTTAGTGGAAAAGTCGCCCAGCATTGGGGGAAGAATGGCACAACTGGATAAGACCTTTCCCACTAATGATTGCGCCATGTGTATTCTCGCCCCTAAGATGATTGAGGCCAATTCCCACTCCAATATAGAGCTCCTAACTTATTCTGAAATAGAAAAAGTCTCTGGGAAAGCAGGCGACTTCCAGGTCAAGATAAATAGAAAGTCGTCTTTTGTTGATTGGAACAAATGTACAGGATGTGGCCTCTGTGTGGAAGGATGCCCCGTCATTATACCAAACGAATTCGATCAAGGGATTGGAAAAAGAAAGGCCATATACCTGTTCTTTCCCCAGGCTGTTCCTAAGAAATGTGTTATAGACAAAAGAGAAGAGCGCCCCTGTAAAGCGGCCTGTATAGATGCTTGCCCCGCCCATACTAATGTGCCCGGGTACATCAAGCTCATTGCCGAAGGACAGTTTAAAGAGGCTTATAAGCTCATAAGAGAGACAAATCCCCTGCCTGCATCTGTTGGGCGGGTATGCTATGCCCCTTGCCAGGAAGCGTGCAATCGCGGTCAATTAGATGAGCCAATTTGTATCCGCGATCTTAAGAGAGTTCCCGCGGATCAATGGAATATCGAAGAACTTGAAGTCCCGGTAGTTGCAAAAACAGATAAAAAGGTAGCGATTGTAGGCTCAGGTCCTGCAGGTCTTGCCGCTGCTAATGACCTTGCTCTTAAAGGACACGAAGTAACTATCTTTGAAGCCCTTCCTGAACCCGGAGGTATGCTTCGTGTCGGCATACCTGAATATCGCCTCCCCAAGGAAATTTTACGCCAGGAGATAGGCTACATCCAGAAGCTTGGCGTGGAGATAAAAACGGGCGTCCAGGTTGGCAAAGAAATTACCCTCGAAAAATTGAAAAAAAACTACGATGCTATTTTCGTCGCTGTTGGAGCACACGGTGGCATGAAGCTTGGAGTGGAGGGTGAAGATATTCCCGGAGTAATGGAGGGAATAGGATTTCTCCGTGCTACAAGTCTCGGGAAAAAGGTAGATGTTGGAAAGAAAGTAGCGGTGATTGGTGGAGGTAATACAGCTATTGATTGTGCCCGCACAGCCAAGCGATTAGGAGCAGAAGAGGTAACCATTGTTTATCGTCGTTCTCGCGCTGAGATGCCAGCTTCCGTGGAAGAAGTAACAGCAGCAGAAACCGAAGGAATAAAGATCGAGTTCCTGACTACTCCAAGCCGCTTCTCTGCCGATAACAAAAAGCTTGCCAAAATGGAATGTGTGAGGATGAAGCTTGGGGAACCAGACGCCAGTGGTCGTCCTCGCCCCATCCCCATCAAGGGTTCTGAATTTACTATTCCAGTGGATACAGTGATTGCTGCCTTGGGACAGGCTCCAGAAACAGATTTTGTTAAACAGTCAGGAGTTTCACTCTCCAAGAGGGGCACGATAGAAATCGATGCCAAGACCGGGGTGACCAATGTTGAAGGAGTATTCGCTGGAGGTGATGTAGTTACCGGACCTGCCTTCGTGATTGACGCTATTGCAGCAGGGAAAAAGGCAGCTCGCTCCATCCACCAATATTTGAACGGACAACCTCTTGAGGGTGAGGAACCGGGAAAGGAACCAGAGAAATTTTCTCAGGAAGAAATAGAGGACCGAAAGAAACGCTTTCCTTCCAGAAATAAGGTGGAGATGAGGGAAGGACCTGTTAAGAAGAGGGTGCAGGACTTCCGTGAAGTGGCTTTGGGATATTCTCTAGAGGAAGCCCTAGAGGAAGCTTCACGCTGTCTTGCCGGACAAATAGAAGGGTGCATAGAATGCCATGAATGTGAACGGCGATGTGAGCCCAAAGCGATAGTCTATACGATGCAAGATGAAAGCATTGAACTAAAGGTAGGCGCGATAATCCTCGCTTCAGGACTCGGCTTATACGACATTTCACCGCTGACAGAATATGGCTATGGGAAAATAAAGAACGTGATTACTGCCATGGAATTTGAGAGGTTGACTGCTGCCTCCGGACCCACTATGGGAGAACTTAAGCGTTCTTCGGATGGCAGGATACCTGAGAATATAGCTTTTATCCAATGTGTCGGGTCTCGCGATTTCAGGAATAAAATTTATTGCTCCAGTGTCTGCTGCATGCACGCCACCAAGGAGGCAATGCTGGCCTTCGAGCATCATCCAGGGACAAAATCCACCATTTTCTACATGGATATGAGAGCTGTAGGTAAAAGGTTCCAGGAATACATTGCCAGGGCTAAAAAGGAATACAATGTGACTTATATCAGGGGGCGTCCTGGCAGGATTGAAGTTAACCCTGAGAATGATAACCCTATTATCTGGTATGAGGAAACCACCAGCGGAGAAATAAAGAGCTTTGAAGCGGAACTGGTGGTTCTTGCCCAAGCCATGGTTCCTCAAATCACCAACGATTTGGCGAAAATACTAAGTATAGAGTTAGACGAAGATGGCTTTGTAAAGGCTCCAGATAAATTGCTACAACCACTGGATACTACAAGGCAGGGCATTTTTGCCTGTGGCTATGTCCATAGTCCCCGGGATATCCCGGATTCTGTAACCCAGGCCTCGGGGGCAGCAGGCAGAGCTGCTGAAGCTATAGCAGGAGGCAAGTAAAGTGGAAGAACCTCGTATTGGAGTTTTTGTTTGCCATTGTGGTATAAATATCGGAGCATATGTCAAAGTTCCAGATGTTGTTGAATATGTCAAGCAACTACCAAACGTAGTGCATGCCGAGCGCAATTTATTCACCTGTTCTGAGGAAGGGATTTCAGCAATTAAGAAAGGGATAAAGGAATACAATTTAAATCGGGTTCTAGTAGCTTCCTGTACTCCTAGAACCCATGAGCCGCTCTTCCGAGCTGCTTGTGAAGAGGCGGGCTTGAACAAATATCTTTTCGAATTCGTTAACATAAGAGACCAATGCTCCTGGGTGCATATGCGTGAGCCTGAGAAAGCTACGGAAAAGGCTAAAGACCTGATAAGGATGGGGGTGGCCAAAGCCAGGTTGCTGGAGCCCTTGGAGGAGATTGAGATCAAGGTAGCTCCTTCTGCATTGGTGATTGGTGGAGGAATTGTGGGAATGGAGGCGGCTTTAAACCTGGCCAGGCAGGGTTTTGATGTTCATTTAGTGGAGAAGGAGCCAGAACTTGGGGGAACGCTTCGCAAAATTCATAAACTTTTTCCCACGAATCAAGAAGCAATGAAGTTAATCAAACCACTTGTTGAACAGGTTAAAAACCATCCCAAGATCAAGACTTATCTCTCGTCCAAAGTAAAACAAGTAACTGGATTTATAGGTAACTTCAATGTCAATCTGGATGAGAAGGGAGAGGAGAACCAATTCAATGTGGGCACTATTGTAGTAGCCATCGGAGCTGACGCGTTAAAACCGACGGGCCAATATGGCTATGGGAAGATGACTAATGTACTTACTCAACTGGAGCTAGAGGAGCGTATGAAAAAGGGGGAATCCCTGGGTCAGAATGTTGTCATGATTAATTGTGTGGGAGCCCGGGTTCCTGAGAGAACTTATTGCAGCAGAATCTGCTGCATGACGGCAATTAAAAATGCTTCCCTTATTAAAGAATCGAATCCAAAGGCGAAGGTCTGGATATTGCACCGAGACCTCATGACTTATGGTGTGGACTTCGAGCACTATTATCGAAAAGCCATGGAGCTGGGGGTCAGATTCGTTAGATATAGCTTGGAAAGGCCTCCCAAAGTCATCGGGGATGGGAAGGTTGAAAAGATAAAGGTGTACCATGAATTATGGAGAAAGGAAATAGAACTTCCCTGTGATATGCTTGTTTTAACTACTCCTCTTATCCCTGCCGAGGATAACCAAAATATCTCTAAAATGCTTAAAGTCTCCTTAGATGAGTTTGGTTTCTTCCTGGAAGCACACTTAAAGCTCCGCCCTGTAGAGTTTGCCATGGATGGAATTTACATCTGTGGCTCAGCGCGCTGGCCTACGGATGTAACTGAAGGAATTTCTCAAGCCTATGCTGCTGCAGCAAAAGCAGCCGGTCCCTTGAGAATGGGCTATGTCAAGGCTGAGGCAATAAATGCATTTGTCAATGAGGATGAATGCTCAGGCTGTGGGGTTTGCGAAGTTTTGTGTCCCTTCCAGGCTATTGAGCTTCAGCCTAGAGATGAGAAGAGGGTGTCCCATGTCAATGAAGCAGTATGCAAGGGTTGTGGCACCTGCGGTGCTGCCTGTCCCTCAGGAGCTATTGCCATGCACCACTTCACTGATGAGCAAATTCTAGCTCAGGTAGAAGCTTTATTTAGCTAACTGAATTGGGGTGAAATTCACCAAATGTTTCGGATTATTTATAGAGAAACCTTAGCGACGAAAATTCATCTGTTCAAAATCGAAGCACCGGCAATTGCTAGAAAAGCGCTGGCGGGGCAGTTTGTTGTCATCAGGATTGATGAAAGGGGCGAACGTATTCCACTGACGATTGCTGACTGGGATGGGAAGGAAGGCAGTGTTACCGTGGTGTTTATGGAAGTGGGAGCGACAACCTTTAGGCTGGCGTTGCTGAAAGCCGGTGACTTCATTGCTGATTTTGTTGGCCCCCTTGGTGTACCATCGCATATTGACAAATTTGGTACTGTAGTCTGTGTGGCGGGAGGGGTTGGTGTTGCGCCAATAACGCCTATTGCCAGGGCGCTGAAGGAGAAGGGAAATAAGATTACCTCTATTTTGGGGGCACGGAACAAGGACTTGCTCTTCTGGGAAGATAAGCTACGCAGTGTCAGCCACCAGCTAATAGTTACTACCGATGATGGCACTTACGGTCGCAAAGGGGTAGTAACCGGGCCGCTGAAGGAACTGCTTGAGAGTGGGGAGAAGGTTGACCGGGTCATTGCCATTGGACCAAGTATCATGATGAAGTTCTGTGCCCAGACCACCCAGCCTTTCGGGGTGAAGACTATTGTTAGCCTGAATCCAATAATGGTTGATGGCACCGGGATGTGTGGCTGCTGCAGGGTATCCGTTGGTGGCGTAACCAAGTTTACCTGCGTGGATGGGCCTGATTTTGATGGGCATCAGGTAGACTGGGACTTGCTCTTGGCTCGGCAGCGTATTTATCTTGATGAGGAAAAACGCTCTTTTGAGCAATGGCAGGCTCAGATGGGCAAGCGTTCTTGAATGGAGGTCTGAGCAACATACATGGCTAAGGCGAATCTCAACAGGGAACCAATGGCAAAGCAGGACCCCAAGAAGCGGGGCAAAAACTTTAACGAGGTTGCCTTGGGTTACAGCGCCGAGCAGGCTAAAGCTGAGGCAAGCCGTTGTCTTCAAGATCCCAAGCATCCCTGTACTGATGGCTGCCCGGTGGAGATAGATATCCCCGGTTTTATCAAGGCTGTCCTTGATGATAATATGCCCGAAGCGGTAGAGATACTCAAGGATAAGAACAGCCTGCCCGGCATCTGCGGGCGGGTCTGCCCGCAAGAGACACAGTGTGAACAAGTATGCTCGCTAGCTAAGAAAGGAGCACCTATTGCCATCGGACGCCTGGAGCGTTATGTGGCTGACTGGGAGCGGACTAATATGGGGGCGCTGAACCCCAGGGCAGAGCCGCCCAGACCGACTGGTAAACAGGTGGCGGTGGTCGGCGCAGGACCAGCCGGACTGGTTGTCGCTGCCGATTTAGCCAAGCTCGGCCATAGCGTTACTCTTTTTGAGGCATTGCATGTGGCTGGGGGGGTGCTGATGTATGGCATCCCCGAGTTCAGGCTACCCAAAAAAATTGTGCAGGCTGAGGTTGCCTACGTCGCTTCCCTGGGGGTGAAGATTGAGCTGGATTCGGTGGTGGGAAAGGTGGTGACGCTGGATGAATTGCTGGAGAGCGGCTACCATGCTATTTTCCTGGGTACTGGTGCCGGAGCGCCCATGTTTATGGACATTCCTGGCGAGAACTTAAATGGCGTCTATTCAGCAAATGAGTTCCTGACCCGGGTTAATCTGATGAAGGCGTACCAGTTTCCTGAATATGATACGCCGGTGTTGGTGGGCAGAAGGGTGGCAGTGATTGGTGGTGGTAATGTGGCTATGGACTCAGCCCGGTGTGCTCTCCGGCTTGGTGCTGACAAGGTTTACATTATCTACCGTCGCTCAGAGGTAGAGATGCCTGCCCGCCGTGAGGAAGTTGAGAATGCC
>DATKVL010000076.1:0-2422 GCA_035530115.1 Dehalococcoidia bacterium
AGCCTTTTCGCCCGTAGTTTCAACCTCGATGGCGAGGTCCTGTGCTTTTTCCAGTTCGCCTATAAGCTGCTCCAAAGCTGTCTCAGTGTTCACCATGTGGCACTTGACTGCTGAGGGCTGAGCGCTCTCGGCCTGTATTTGAGGCAGCCTGGGAAGCAATTTAATGAACTCAAACTCCTGGAAAAGCCTTGCCACCTCGTTCCGGTCATAGTGGCTTACCTGGCAGGTTTTCAAGTCCAGCTTGACAGGAACATCCTTGACTATCGTGGACAATTCTTTATTCCGGAAAGCCCGAGTCCGATATTCGCGTAGCGTGTCCTGTAACTTGCTCGGCGTTATATCTTCAATATGGTCGTAGATTCCCCGGAGGCTGCCATACTGCTGAAGTAATTTAGCGGCTGTTTTCGGACCGACGCCTGGCAGGCCAGGTATATTGTCCGAGACATCGCCAGCCAGCGCTTTAAGGTCGGGGAGTTGTTTCGGTTTGATGCCATATTTCTGCTCTACTGCCTCTTCATCGTAAAGGACGGTATCTGTGAAGGTCTGCCTGGGAGCAAGGGTTTTCACTCGAGGCAAGACAGCTTGCAGCATGTCATTGTCCCCGGTAACTATGATAGTTTCAACGCCCTGCTCATCAGCCTGCCTGCTTAGGGTGCCCAGGACATCGTCGGCTTCGAAGCCATCGATTTCAAAAACGGGAATATGGAAGGCTTCCACCAGCTGGTGAACCTTTTTTATTTGGCTTTTCAATTCCTCGGGCATGGCCGGGCGCTGTGCTTTGTATTCCTCGAACATTTCATGCCTGAAGGTCGGGGTGGGACGGTCAAAGGCGACAGCCCAATGAGTGGGCTTAAAATCAGCAAATACTTTGAGCAGGGTACTGGCAAAGCCATAGACGGCATTTACCAGCTCCCCGGTCCTGGGTTGAGTTAGCGGGGGCAGGGCATGAAAGGCGCGGTGCACCAGGGCATTGCCGTCAAAAAGCAGTAAAAGCGGTTTCTCTCCCTTTGCCACAGCCTTATTATACTATGGCTCCACCGAAACCCTAAACAAAAGAAGGAAGAAATTTAATTCCTCTCATCGAATTCCCAATGACCAAAACGTGATAAAATCATGCCAGAAAGCTTGACAAATGGCAGGCACCACTCAGATTAATACAATTAGGCATAGCCGTTTCTGGGAGATAGACCTCTTACGCACCATCGCCATAGTAGGTATGATAACCTTCCATACGCTCGATCTACTTTACTTTTTTGACCTCTACCCCACCAATATGCTCTATGGGTTCTGGTGGTGGTGGATCAGAAGAGTGAACGCTGGAATTTTCATTTTCCTCGCCGGAGTAGCGCTCACAATCACCTATTCCAGAGGGAAGATAATGTCAGGGTTTATGCTCAGAGGCTTGAAAATATTCGGATGGGGCATGGCGCTTACCCTGATTACATTGCTAATCTCCAGAACAGAGTACATCCGATTCGGCATACTCCACTTCTTCGGGATTGCGTTCATACTTGCACCTTTCTTTTTAAGATTCCGCTTAATCAACCTGATACTGGGCACCGCTTTGCTGGCAGCAGGCGTTTACCTGTGGGGGACTTCTTTCGACTTTCCCTGGCTGCTCTGGCTGGGGCTGAGGCCACATTACTTCTACACGCTGGATTACTTCCCGCTGCTGCCGTGGTTCGGTCTCTTTCTTGTGGGAATGTTTTTCGGCAAAATTCTATACCCGCAAGGAAATAGACGCTTCAATATACATGAATTCAACGACCCTGTTACTTCAGCACTGACTTTTCCGGGAAGACATCCGCTGGTGATATATCTCGCCCAGTGGCCGGTAGTTATCGGGGTCCTCCTTCTCCTGTTCCCTGCCAATGTGCGCCCCTACTTCCCATTCTAAGCATAATACAGAACTGCACCGGCGCCCTAGTAACTGGTGAAAAAGATCATCATTACATAGATGCCGAAGTGTATGATAAAACAAGGCAAAAACGACCTCGTTCTGTATGATACATAACCCAAAATGAAGCCGCCGGGGATGCAGAACAGCGTCTCCAAAAAGGGCTTGCCCAGATGAAGCAGCACAAAAGGAATGGCCTGCACAAAGATGGCGCTTTTGCCTATCGACTTCTCCAGACCAAACAGCATATATCCGCGGAACAGAAACTCCCAGGTAAACATGTATAGTGCGGTGTCGAGCAGCAGCTTGGACCAGTCTATGGCATCCCTGTGGTAGTAAGAGCGAAACTCAGGCATTTTACCGGCCCCATAGAGAATCAGCGCCATGGCAGCAAGGCAGGCCGCGGTTAGAATTATCGACGATTTCCAGCGGCCAATGCGGATGCCATAATCCCAGGGCTTATCCCGAAAAAGCAGAAAGCCCGCCGCCAGCGGGACCAGCAGGTAATAAATGAGCTCCGTTGCC
>DATKVL010000077.1:0-1294 GCA_035530115.1 Dehalococcoidia bacterium
GGTGAGAGGATTTGAACCTCCGACCACCTGAACCCCATTCAGGTGCGCTACCAGGCTGCGCTACACCCCGTCGCCATGACTTCCCTTAATATGTTATCATAGTCACCGCAACAAAGAAAAATATAGATTGGCAGGTTGTGATTCTTGGCTAAGAAACAGAAGAAAGTTACACCCGAGCGAACCCCCACCAAGCACCAACTCTCCAAATGGCAGCGCCAGATGAGAATACGCCGAATTGTGATAATCGTTGCCGTCGTTTTCCTGGCTGGTATTTTGGGCTGGGTGGGCTATGAGTACTATGAGGACTATAAGGCCAGAGTTGGACCCTTGCGTGTGGTTGTGATTGAGGTAAACGACGTCCCCTTTACTATGGAATACTACGTAAAGATGCTTGACATTTACGTTGACAATTACATTAATAATACCGTTAATACTTACGTCGATTTCTATATGCAGGCTTACAATGCTACCCGTGAAGAAAGCATACAGTGGCTGACCTCCAATGCCATCTCCGATTTATCCAAAAATACCAATGATATTACTGACATGATCATTGGTATGGTCGCCGATGATATTATCAATGCTGAATTACTGAGACAAGGAGCTAAAAATCTGGATATTGAAGTTACTTCTGAGGAGATAGACGCGAAGTTAGCAGAACTTGAGTGGCCCGATGAAAGGGTATACCAAGATATAATTAGATCTGCTTTGTTGCAGGAAAAGCTTGGGGAATACTTTGGTTCTCAGCTGCCTGACAAAATGGAGCAAGCTCACGTGCAAGTAATGCTTGTAGAGAGTCAAGAGTTAGCTACTGAGCTAATAGCCGAAATCGAGGCTGGTGGCAACTTCACTACTTTAGCTGAGGAGTTTTCCTGTAACTCTACGGTTGAAGGCGATCTGGGTTGGCTGCCCGAGGAGCTAATGCCCAATACCCTGATTGCCGATGCCGCTTTCAACCTTACCCCCGGCGAGACAATTCACCGTATTTATGACAAAACGGCGATCAAAGACATTGGCTATTGGCTTATAGAGGTTACCGATAAGCAAGATGCCGAGATAAAAGCCAGGGCCATGTTGCTGGGCAGCGAAGCGGAGGCAGAGCGGGTTAAAGCTGAGTTGGTTAGCAGAAACTTCAGTTCTCTGGCTGAGGAATATTCTCAGCATGAAAGCAAAAGTGAAGGTGGTGAGCTTGGTCGGCTGAAACGAGGGGATATGGGCAGCGAGGCTTTCGACAAAGTTGCCTTCAACACTACTCTTAATGAGGTAAGCGAGCCAGTTAAAGATGAATCGGTCC
>DATKVL010000078.1:0-7590 GCA_035530115.1 Dehalococcoidia bacterium
TTCGACCAGATGCTGGATGCGCAGGTCGATCTGCGCGTCGTTCAGTTCCTGCTCGTTGAGCCAGTTGCGAAAGTCGCCGACGTTATCCAGCAGGTGGCCGCGCCAAGTGCTGTAGGATTCGAAATGCGCGACCAGATCATCGTGTTCCATGATTTTTCCGGGAGATAATATAGATTGTTCAGGATGAACTGACTCTATCACAAAATGCCAATGAATCAATGTGGTCTGACATTACTGTAATGGGAGCGCTTCAGTAGATTTCGCGCTTAAGTTTCAGGAGTGAGCGCGTATCCCGATGTGAAGCCGACAGCGGTTCCAATGTAAAACCCATCACCCATGCTGATCGAAACCCACCATCTACAGAATGTTGCAGATGTGCCAGGTGCAGAAGTTCAGACTGAGCTGCACGACCGTCTCTTGTTCGGCTTAAGCGGACTGTGGCGATTTCCTAAAAAGGCTATCGGTGCAGCCTGATCGAATGTCTGCTTCCGAGAATTTCGAGGTGTGCTAACGACATCTAGCCGAATAGCCATTTGCTCATTAGCAGATATTCAAAATTAGGTGTTACCTATTTCGCGGATCAGAGAAATCAATGCCAACAACTTCGATTCCATCGACCCCCTCACGCAATTGCGCTTGCAATGCCGAAGCCCGCTCCTGAATATGTGAAACCAACTCAGTAAAATCAATCATAGCTCCAGATAACTCCCAGCGTCTCGTCGGCTGAGTGTTGCCCAAAACATAAATACCATGACGAATATTTGTAGGTCGGAGATATTGGCCGACCAACTGATTCTCGAGTCCTACCAGCAATTCTTTCGCTGTCCATGAGTTGGCCAGCTTAACTTCAATTGGCAGCGAATTTAGCCCCGCTCTTTCCACACTTAAATCAGGTCGTTGTTTCAAATCGACCTCTTTTTCCTGCACAACATTGAACCAATCAAGGGATTGTTCGGATAATTTTTTCAATAAGCCCCCTCGAAATATTTCCTCCTTGTCGCCATTTCTAACCCACAAACGATTTGCCGCATTTTCCGAAAATTCAACATGATTCTTGATATCTCTCAGCAGTCGCACGGTCAGCCTGAACAGCTGATAATCGGAGCGAGGCTCGGTGCGGTATTCTTTTGCGAATACCTGTACGTCACTTGGTTCCCATGGCGCATCATCTGCGAGCAGATATTTGCGCCCATCGAGCAAATGGAGAATCCAGTCTCTGCTACTGCTCAAAATCTGAACATCAACTAGAGCCTGCAATACCACGTCAGCCTCCGGCTCCTTGCTGTCTCCCAGTATTTCCAACAGTCTGGAACGAAAATCCTGAGCATGGTCGCGCGCACCGGGCGAATAGACTCCTTGACCAACCCGCTCAATATCATTTGTCACACGAACATATCGATGTATCAAAGGAATTAGTCTAAGCAAGGCCTTTGGCTTGAGATAGGAAGGGTTGCTGATTTGACGCTGTTCATCATGTCGACCATACATGGACGCACACAATCGAATAACCAAATCGTCAGCCTTTTCTGCTGATTCGGCCAACACTGTCTCAAGATAATCAAGTGCAGACAAGGCATCCAACTGGAACCAGATATTCATCCAGTTAAACCATTGCGGTCGCTCCGTGTTATACGCGGCGACCCTTGCCTTCGCAATATCGAGGAAGCCATCTGGAATATTTTCACCGGAACGTATAATCACAGCTAGAGCATATTCGAGCATTCGATGATTCAACGGGTCGCCAAGCGACAAACGGCTCATGACGACCCGCGCAAGCATTTCTGTTGGAGCTGGCATCCAAGCCAGCTTTGCGATGACGTCGTGAACGTGCTCCATTTCCGCCGGGTAGTTCCACTCGCCTTCTATCGCTTTTTCCAATGTTCTAGCCGCATCGCACGGGCGCGCGACCAGCAAGGACGAGAACCATTCAGGGAAACCATTCAGTTCGTTACAGGCATAGCGCACAAGCAAATCCACCTCGTCGGCTGACAGTACGGAGAAATCCAGTTCTCTTTCGCGCCATAAAGTTTGCAGTCCTGACAAACCGACAAACATACGATGATCGACTGAATTACGCTCTTGTTTTTCGTGCGGGAGTGGCGGTAAAAATTGACGCCAACTCGTTATGCAGCCCTGCTTGGCTGCGGATGAAATCGCTTTGCCCCATTCTTTCGTAACCTTGTTCCAGTCAGAGCCGCTGTATTGGCTGCTACTATCGCCACCAACAAGTTGGGCAAAATACGATAGCGTACTCGGGTAAAGCCCCTTGCGCAGATCGCCAAGATGCCGCCAAAGCCACAACCGATCATGAATCTTCTGGCGAAATTTTTTTATACGTTGAAGCTGGTTATGCAACCAATATTTTTCCAGCAATTTATGGCGAAAATGCCTGTGCCAGATTCCCATAAACGGCGCACACAGCCGATTCCATGTATATTGGCGGCAGAGTGCTACAAGCTCCAGATTTCCTTTTGCGCAACGCAATAACGTCCAGACAGTTAGCCATAAAGACCGATGATCCGACCACAGGTTGTTTGCTGCAATCTCCAGCGCCAAGCGACGATCAGCCAGTGGTATATCTCCCCCAGCGTCGGCCAGCAACCAATTCAGGTCTTCCGGCATCAACGCAACCACCGTCCCATATCCGCCCAACTCAAACTTGTTCGGCTCTTTCCCATTCTTGCGCCGATATTTTGCTACACGCTCCCAAAATATCCTTCTCCTCAACCCGCCATGAGCAAAGAGTAATTGCTGAATCGATGGTTCATTGTCCCTGTTGCTGGACGAGCGATACGAATCTCCATGTCGCCCAACTTGCTCAAGCACAAAGATGGCGGAGATCGCCAAATCCTGAGCCTCACTGCTTAAATTCAGCGCCACAAGCAATCGCTGCAAACAAACTGGAATCAGACTGGATATCCAATAAAAATGCTTGGACAAACCTTGCTCCGCCAACAACGGCGGCGTCTGCAGCAATTTCAATATTCCGCCGAGTAATTCCTGAGCGCTGGAAGTATTCAATTCTTGCCGCAACAAGGTTTCGAGGTAATAGGGTAAATCAATGCTGTAAGGACGCACCGCCCTGCTTCTGAGCAGCAATGCCAGCAAACCCTCTGCTCCGACCGCCTGTGGAAATAGGGCCTCGCACAAACGCGCCAGCAATGCATTGGAAATTTCCGATAATCCTTGCCATAACTGCGCAAGTTGATTGCGGTGATTTGCATCGCCCATGTCGCGAATTACTGTCACCACATAGGATCGTAGATTGTCCGAAGTGGCCGGATCGGCGAATATCTCCAACGCGGACGGAATGCAGGCATGCAACTCCCTACTTGCGCGCACGACCATCAACATATCGGCTCGCAAATCTTCGGCAATTGTTTTGTCCAGCAGATACTGATTGATTTCATCCGCCAGGCCAGCATTTGCGAACCTAGCCAAGGCGCGATGATCCAGACTCAAGTGAACCCGATTGCGCCCTTGGTAACGCTCAACAAGCTTGCTCAAGACGTTGCGTCGATATTCCAGAGGCAAGGCAGCCGGATCACCATGCACCAGATGGATTTCCGGGCACGACTCCAATATCCACTCTGCTAGCCTGGCCCGCCACGGCTCTGCATCTTCTGTTATCAGCCACACTGCAACAGGCTTAAGTGAGGGACGCATAACGCGCTGGCCGTTGACCGTGGCAAACAGCATATCTTCCAACGCCTCCACCCCGCAGTTGCTATTCATCAGGATGGCAATCCATGCCGCAGCCAAATACTCGGTGTGGTATCGGTGGTGAAATGACATCGCGCCATGGCTGGCCGCATCAAACAAGGCACGATCCATCAAGGCATGGCGTTCTTGAGGCCCCCATGTCTCTGGCAAGGCGGCGGCGGGAGAAAGCATATTCTCCCCCGCAGCGTCACTTGCATCCGACACCCTGAATTTCAGCCTGCGGCAAAATACCACCGCAGCGGCTAGGAATTCTGCCCCTTCGCGGGCCTTCGCTGGCGTCAGGACATCCTGCTTCTCCCGGTTGGGAACCTCTGCCAGCAGTTTGGAAATCATGTACTCAGACAAATCCGTCAGATTGCCGAGGTGCCCTTTTTCATTCCAATAGGCGTACAGAAGCTCCACATCAAACGGCCTCGATGCGAAAGCCCACGCATTGTTCTGCGCCAGTGCAGCGATAAACTCTTGAGGGTTTTGCATCCCCTTGGCATTGGCATAGCGCTCGACTTGCTTGGGCGACAACGGCAATAACGTCACGACGATGATTGGTGGAACTTTCTCCTTTTCCTCCGCCCCCTCGGCCTCTGTACTTTGCTGCGAGTCTAGACCCGTTGGCGACATGCCTGTTTTTGCGCTTTTCCGTACAACAGGATCAACCCCAAGTCGCTGCAAAACAGCATCCAAATCTGTTTCGGGACGCCATTGCCAGATGCGAGAGCTGATGACGAATCTGGAGCGCCCCAGTGCCGAGCCGACCGCGTTTTTCATCCGATCCAGCGCCGTGAAGAAATCGTCACTTCGCTTGATCTTGGACTCATCAACCGCGTCGAGGAAAAAGATTACCTCACCGTTTCCACTTTTCCATTTGGCGAAACGATGATTTTCGTCCTCGCCCAGAACGCTGGTTACATCCTCATCTACAAGGCGATCCAGCTCCAGAAAAAAGCTGTTTGATGATTGCCGAGCCTGTTGAGCCTTCAACTCTTCCGTCTTACCACTTCCCGGTTCGCCCAGAATAACTACCAGCCTGTGCAGCAGCAGTTTATCCCAAGCCATACCTCCTTCTCGACCAAGCAACGCATCTGTGTAACTGCGTTGAGCTTGGTTTTCTGGTGTTTCGTCAGTTCGATATTTTTCAAACCGACGATCAAGTTCGATAAAGGCGTGACTCATGGCTACCCAAGGTGGCAAACAGTTATTCATATAACAGATTTGCCGAACATGTTTGAAAATAGGGGCACGAAAATTCTCATTAACCTATTGATGAGATGCAGACCATTCAATTCCCATGTAATAAGCAACGACAATCATACGGGTAATACCTACGTTGTGCATTCTGAACATAATTTCATTTGTTGTTTTGCGATGTTCAGCCAAGTAAGAAAATCCGTGTCTTGCAATTGCGGTGATAAATTGCGAAGAACCTTTCGATATTCCCAATGACAGCGAGGAATCGGGGAATACTCGTTCATCTAATGCGAAAGCAGACAGTCGACCGTTTTGATGTCTTACCTCCCCTGACCGTCGCCTTTGGCCGATGAGAAGACGGTGGGGAAGCCCAGCCTCAACTTCAGCTTCGGGTCGAGGTTGTGTGGAAACGTCGTCCTGGCGAGCTGAATGGTGGAATAAATCAGCATATCTCTGTCGAGTTTCCTCTTCTGGTCCGATTTGTCGCCAAAGAATTGTTCTGAAGAGTTTGAAGCCTCTTTAAAAAGTGAAATATTAAGGTGCGAAAGGACTGCCAGCCCTAAATTGCCCCCTGCCTGATCGCCAACATCAAAGCTTCAACTCCCATCAAATTGATGACTCTGCGCAAATTGTAGGAAAGGACATGCAGGCTCATCTCAGTTTTTACGTGCTTGAGCCTCTTCATCAGGAAGTGGGCTGACCCCATCCAGAATTTCAGTGTTCCGAAGACATGCTCGACAGTACAGCGTCGTTGCTTCATCTTCCCCGGCGTCATGTTCATGCGATGCTGCATGGCATCAAGCACACCTTCATGCTCCCAGCGCCGCACACGTCTTTCCTTGCTGGTAGTGCATTGCTCCTTGATCTCGCAGGTCTGGCAGGCTGTCGTGTAATAGGACTTTATCCGCATACCATCCTCCATTGAAGAATGGCGGTAAGGAAGTCGTCTTCCGGCGGGGCAGCGATATTCATCCCCCATTTCGATGTAGACGAAATCGCGTTTGTCGAATCGCCCCTTGGCCTTGTTATCCGAGGTCATGGTCTTCGGCACCCATGGGGTGATGCCTGCATCAACGCACTTGAGGATTTCAGGTCCTTTGAAATATCCCCGGTCAGCCAAGACATCCAGTGGTCCAGCACCTATGGCTTCTCGCGATTGCAAGGCCATGTTCGAAAGTTGCCTGCGGTCATGTCCTTCATTGGTGACCTCATGGGCAACAATAAGGTGGTGCTTGGTATCGACTGACGCCTGGACGTTGTAGCCAACCATACCAGTCCCACGGCCACTGGTTGCCATCGAGCGAGCATCCGGATCGGTCAGCGACAACTGCTCGTCCGGTTGCTGCTTCAGTTGCCCCTCGATTTCCCGGAGGTATTCCATCTGCTGGCGGAGCTTCGCCAGCTTGTCTTGTATGTGCTGACTTCTCTTTCCTGCATCGGCGGACTGCGTTCTGTCGGCCGTATCCAATTCTTGCAAATACCGCTCGATACTCTCGTCGATTTGCTTCATCCGCTGCTCCAGCTTGTGCGGCGTAAAATTCTTGTCCCGGTTATTCACCGCCTTGAACTTGCTGCCATCAATAGCCACGATGGCATCGCTGAACAGGTCGAGCTGGCGGCACAGCGCGACAAAACGCCGACAGACATTACGGATGCCTTTGCCGTTGTCTCGGCGGAAGTCGGCGATGGTCTTGAAGTCTGGCGACAGGCGAGCAGTTAGCCACATCAACTCAACATTGCGTCCGGCCTCACGCTCAAGCCGTCGGCTGGACTGGATTCGGTTCAGATAACCGTAGATGTAAATTTTAAGCAGAAGCGCCGGATGGTAGCCTGGTCTGCCTGTCGCCGCTGCTGCCGAGTCAAAACCCATTTCAGCCAGATCCAGCGCTTCCACGAAGGCATCAATCACCCGCACTGGATTGTCGACACCGATATAGTCTTCAAGACATTCTGGCATCAACGTAAGCTGGCTTCGTGCCTCACCTTCAATGAATCGTTTCATTCCCGTCCCTCCCTACGGAAATTAACGTACAAGGTTCCTGTAGGAGTACACCGTCAAGGTGTTTTCACACAACCTCGGTCGCTAAGCGAAGTTCGCGGCACTGAATTGTGGACGTTTTTTCGTGATTGTGATGTCGATCCGCGATGCGCCAACGGACGGCAGGCATTACTTCTGGCAGCCGGGACAGTAGAAGGTCGAGCGCTGCCCCTGGCGAATCTGGCGGATGGCCGCGCCGCAGCGCGGACAGGGCAGGCCGGTGCGGCCATAAACCCGGTATTGCTGCTGGAAATAACCCGGCGCACCGGCGCTGTCGACGAAATCGCGCAGGGTGGAGCCGCCTGCCGAGATGGCGCGTGTCAGTGTTTCTTTCACAGCTTCCGCAAGCCTTGCGTAGCGTGCCGCGCTGATCTTTCCGGCAGCGGTTTTCGGGCTGATGCCAGCGTCGAACAATGCTTCGTTGGCATAGATGTTGCCGATGCCGACAACGACATGGCCGTCCATCAGGAACTGCTTGATGGCGGTCTGGCGGCCGCGCGACGCGCGGTACAGAAAATCGCCGTCGAATGCCGCAGTCAGCGGTTCGACGCCGAGGCGGGCCAGCAGCGGATGGTTCTGCGGCGGCGCCGTCGTCCACAACACCGCGCCGAAGCGGCGCGGGTCGCGCAGCCGCATGCATTGGC
>DATKVL010000079.1:0-1074 GCA_035530115.1 Dehalococcoidia bacterium
AAACGAAGCTTTCTCAGGGGCAACTACCTAGGAGAAAGGTGTTGATAATGTAGTAAGGGCGTTGTAAGATGGATGACAAAGAAAGCGGAGAGGAGGAAACAAAAATGTTACGAGACTTCAAAGCATTCATAACGAGGGGCAACGTGATTGACATGGCCGTGGGCATCATCATCGGTATCGCCTTTGGTTTAGTCGTAAACTCATTTGTTAAAGACGTTATTATGCCACCCATAGGTCTTGCCTTAGGCAATGTTGATTTCGCCAACCTCTTCGTTGTCCTTAAAGAAGGTTTAGTTCCCGGGCCATATGCTTCTCTGGCTGCCGCCCAAGCTGCCGGGGCGGTTACAATCAACTATGGGACCTTCATAAATGCTGTTGTTAACTTGCTGATAATAGCAGCAGTCGTCTTCTTTTTCATCGTGCGTCCAGTTGCCAGGATGCAAGCTCGCAAAAAGGCAGAGGAAGCGGCACCGGCAACGAAAGAATGCCCCTACTGCTTTACCTTTATTCCTATTAATGCCAGTCGCTGCCCGAACTGCACTTCAGAACTGAAAATGGCATAAATCAGCAGGCATCCCCTGTAGTGTAACGACAGCAACATATCGAGCACTTGCGACAGCACCCTACTCGGTTCAAGGAAGCATGACTAAGGAGAGCCATGCCCGAGACTACGCACGATTTCCTGAAGAGTGGAGCAAGAGAGGGTACATCTTCTTTTTTCGGATGAATCCTACCTGATTTCTTAGATGTAAACAGTTGTCGGAAGAACGGGGAGTGTGGGTTCAAATCCCTCTAGGCGCGCTATCATAGTGCAGGTCTATCCCGTACTCCCATAGGAAATTCACTTCACTCTTCTATACCTTACAAAATCTTCGATTTGTCTGGATGGATTTCACAAGAACCCAGGAGATGCCAGGGGAATAGATATGGCGCCCATGGGAAAACGAAGCTTTCTCAGGGGCAACTACCTAGGAGAAAGGTGTTGATAATGTAGTAAGGGCGTTGTAAGATGGATGACAAAGAAAGCGGAGAGGAGGAAACAAAAATGTTACGAGACTTCAAAGCATTCATAAC
>DATKVL010000080.1:0-1466 GCA_035530115.1 Dehalococcoidia bacterium
AAGCGAGCGTTCGTGTCAGGGTATCTACAGCTCCTTTACTGGCGCAGTAAGCGGCGTAATCTGCAGGGAGGCCGTATCTGCCTCTCACCGATGATACGTTTATGATCTTACCACTACGCTGCTTGATCATCACCCGCCCAATCGCTTGGCAGCAGATGAATGTTCCGCGGGTGTTGATATCTATAACTTGCTGCCACTCGTCAATGGGAAAGGTATCGGCAGCTTTGCGGATCGCCAAACCATGAGCATTTACCAGAATATCAATATGCGAAAATTCCTTTAACACGCTATCCACCATAGCCACAACCGATTTCTCCTGAGTAACCTCCACGGGAACCGCCAGTGACTTTCTACCCCGGGCTTGTATCTCCTTGGCTACCGGCTCAAGATGTTCAAGTTTACGGCTGGCCACGACGACATCAGCACCAGCCTCCGCTAAGCCTAGAGCCTGCGCACGACCAATGCCGCCAGCACCACCAACCACTATAGCAACCTTGCCTGTCAAATCAAATAAATTGCCCGTGTTAAACCTCCTTTCTAGAATTTCCGTAAGGGTTCAGTTTTTCCAGAATCCTAGCCTATACTACATAACCCCCCCCACACTGTCAAGCATTTTGCGGCTCTATAATAGATTCTGTGGAAAGAAGTTTTTTAAGAAATTTGGATAGGTGGCGGTGGAATGGAGTCCACTCAGTTGAGTTCAACGACGAGGTGACCCAGCCGATTGTCCGGGGGCTCTTGCCTTCGGCTCTGGCGCAGATCCTGTAAGCTGTCAGGGCATCGGAGAGTCTGGTCACAACTGCCTCCCTGTCCTTACAGCTTAGCGGGATTCCGGGGGTTTTACTACAACTTAGTGCAACATTGCGTGCACGGTTGTTTTTATTTGTAAAAGCAGTTGCTCTGGCCAGCTTTGTGGCGTCCCTGGAGGGATTCGAACCCACGACCCGCTGCTTAGAAGACAGAGGGTTTGCCAGACGTTCCTCCAGCTTCGGGATCAGCAGGTCGCAAAGCTGGTCAAGCATCTGGGCATTAGTTAAAGCAGTTGCTCTTTGTTTCATTGTTCTGCCTCCTCAGTTCGGGCTTGTTCGGCCACCTGCCAGTTCCTGGGGCTCTCAAGTGCTCCCTCATCCAGCATGTCGCGGAGTGGGTTCACGGGATGCAATATCTATTGTATCACGCTCACTCCGGCGCTGCCAGTAGCCTGTGCTGTGCGTCGGACTGGGCTCACAATACGTGTGAACCCGCAAGGCCAAAGGATTATCATCGTGGATAAAAACAGAACTCTATCGATGAGATTTTCGCTGGCCTGCCAACCGAAGATTGCGTGGGTTTTTGCATTGCTGAGACCGGCATGGTCTCCCGATCTCATCTTTTATGTCGATTAAGGCGGTAGCAAAACGATGATAAGTGCAGCAAGGTAGCTTAATAAAGGGCTGTTTACCTTTTGGCTAAAAATGCAGCTAGTT
>DATKVL010000081.1:0-2014 GCA_035530115.1 Dehalococcoidia bacterium
CCGACTGATGCAAAGAACCAAGCAGATGCTCTGTCTCTATCTATCCTAGCAGTCGAAGGCTCCCCTTCATACGCTGGCTTGGATGCATCTAGCAGTGCCTGAAGTATCACACATAAGAACAATGTACGTTCAGGTGACGACTCATCAGGACGAAACTCATCCAAGTGAAATGTTATATTACTACCTGCCACCCTGTTTGTCAAGCCACGTTTGTGGAATGCCTTCATTTAATTTGCAGTACATGTAGCCGTACTTGTCACACCAATCTGCATACGTCATCTTACCACCCTTGTATAGCTTGCGGTGTGGGTTATCAAAGACAAAGCGTATATCAAGGTCAGGGTATTGCGACTTAATGAACAGGTGTTTCTTCCTGTCCTCTGGCATGAACCTTCCCTTCACTTCTAAGATGACGCCGTTGGGTAGGAAAAAGTCTGGGATATAATTCTTATCCTCACGCCACTCGAATGGTAGCTTCTCTTTCTCGTACACAAACTTAATCTTGTGCTTGTGAAG
Organism: Dehalococcoidia bacterium; assembly: GCA_035530115.1. Lineage (GTDB taxonomy): Bacteria > Chloroflexota > Dehalococcoidia > GIF9 > AB-539-J10 > RBG-13-51-36. The sequence continues at coordinate 517 of DATKVL010000081.1, forward strand.
TTGCTGAGCAGCTTCGTACTCAGAGTTTGATTTGTATTCGTGATTATATTTTTTTCTTTTGAATCCCATTACACCTGTACTTCCTCAACGTCTGGGGTCTTTGCCACAGTTGTCAAGTAACGTACTCCATTAGAGTATTGAAATGCTCTCAGACCTTGACCACCATTGGCATCAGCCCAGCATTTCTTTTTGAATGAGCAGAAGACACAGCCAATAGCAAGCTTACGATTGCCAGACTTACCATCTTCCAAGTCTCCATAGCAACGAGCAGGTGGTGTATCTTTAGACACAACATCCTTGAGGTGGTTGACTCGTGATGGTGCATCAATCATTTCCATGTCATGCACTGGTAAGATACATAGCTCACTGCTGTTCTTGTCGATAGCAAAGAAGGCTGCTTCCTTGCGGTTGTTCTTCGTGGCATACGCACTAATCTGTGCGATGTAACCAAAGGGGTCATCCTCTGATAGCCTGCCTTCCTTAAACTTCTTGAATGCGAATGACGATGCTGACTTGATGTCAACCAGTACGCCATCAATCACACAGTCCTGATGTCCCAGCACACCCTCAACCTCTACGGTTTCCTGTGCCTCTGTTACTTCGTGACCTGATGCTTTGGTAAGACAAATCAGGAGAGCCTCAAGGACATGTCCCATAAGGAACTTAATCTTAGTCTGCCCATTGGTGGACTCTCCTTCTTCGCCTTGTACTCCGTACCAAATCTGACGGTCTGGTTTGCCGATTGAAGACAGACGTAGGTGTGATGCACCTTCACGCTGACCTTCACGGAGTATGGTTTCGACAGCCTCTCGCACAAGACCGCCGACTTCATCAAGGGCTTCCTTAACATGTGCCTGCTCAACATCAGCACCCTGCTCAAGCATACTGTAAATGTCTGGGATAAGTGTGTCTAATGTTTTGGTCATATGTTAATCCTTCCGTGTGAGTTCGTATTGTTTTTCTACATACTTTCTGAAAGTGTATAGTTCGTAGTGAACAAAAAGCAATGCGAGAACTATTGTTGATAGTAATAATATCATTTGGTATCCTTATAGGTTGGTGAGCATAGCAGGATTCGAACCTGCGACCTACAGCTTAGAAGGCTGTTGCTCTATCCAGCTGAGCTATATGCCCTCTGTTGTGTGTTACTTGCGTTTGACTACTCGTTTAATTTTCTGTGCCTTGTGTGCAATGTATTCTTCCTCGTCTGCAAAGAAGTTATGTAACCCCTTGAGTAGACGTAGCTGTACTGCCTTGAGCAGACGACCACGTGGGAAGAACCAACCGACAAGAAAGCCTACGATAAATGCGTATAGTGACACAAGTGCTGGTGCTAAATCAATATCCATTATAATCTCCTGATAAAAGGTGATGGAGTCCCCGTCCCGTATCCATCTTCAGCTGCCAACTTTTTGACTGCAGCCCCCGTGCTATAGCTAGTGATTAGAAAGGAACTTCGTCACTAACTGTTTCTTGGATTGGTGCAGATGCAGTTCCG
>DATKVL010000082.1:0-1333 GCA_035530115.1 Dehalococcoidia bacterium
ATTCCCCTCTTTGGCATACTCCCTTATGTATTACCCCCTGTGGGGTTGGGTTTTCTCGATGCCTTTTTCGAGACCATGTCAGGCTTCACTACCACCGGGGCTACCATACTAAATGTGGTAGAAGAATTGCCCAAGAGCGCTCTCTTATGGCGTAGCCTTACTCAATGGTTGGGTGGGATGGGAGTAATAGCCCTTTTTATTGCTATCTTGCCCAGACTGGGGGTAGGAGGCTCTCAGCTCTTTGACCGGGAGTTCGGTCCCATGCCTGAAAGGCTTCGTCCCAGATTCAGAACCACAGCAAGAATTCTCTGGACGATTTACGCGGCTTTCACTGCTGCTGAGACAGTACTCCTCTATTTCTTGGCCAAGCTCCCCCTCTTTGACTCAACTTGCATCGCCCTTTGCACTCTTCCCGGCGGCGGATTTACTCCGACCACGGAAAGCATTGGAGCCTATGCCAACCCCTTAGCCGAGTATATTATTATGGTCTTCATGTTCCTGGCAGGCACGAGCTTCATAATTCACTATCAGGTTTTACGGGGAAACTGGAAGGCAATTAAAGGCGAGGAATTCAGGCTTTACTTGATTATTCTGGCGGTCGCTATCTTTCTATTAATACTTTCGCAAGGGCTTAACTCATATAGAGAGGGAATGTTTCAGGCAATCTCAATGATGACCACTACAGGCTTTGTCACTGCCGATTTCGGCTCCTGGCACTCTGGTGCCAGAATGGTGCTTCTGGCTTTGATGTTCATCGGAGCCTGTGGTGGCTCTACTAGTGGGGGAATAAAAGTGATGCGGGCTTTAACCCTGATAAAACATACGGGGGTAATGATGAGGAAGGCTATCTCCCCGAAAGCCGTGATTCCGGTGAAACTTAACCAAAAATCCCTCCCAGAGGGGATAATCCGAGATATAATCTCTTTCTTCTTTCTCTATATTCTTGTTGCTGTTGTAGCTTCAATAGCGCTTGGTTTCTTAGGGCTTGATTTGGAGACAGCAATTTCAGCGGTGGCTGCTACTATGGGAAATGTGGGGCCTGGTTTAGGTGGAGTGGGGCCCGGTTCGAATTATGCCTGGCTTCCCGGCGCAGCCAAGGTCATCTTGATTATGTGCATGTGGTTGGGGCGGTTAGAATTGTTTACCGTTTTTATGATATTCTCCCCTCGCCTTTGGCGAGGCTAATCAAGCTACAGTGGAAGTTCAAAGCGGGTTTAGGCTATACTTTGCGATAGGTTTATGGTCAAGGTTGCTTTTCAAGGAGAAAGAGGCGCTTTCAGCGAGGATGCTGCGGCAAAGCTTTTTGGTGGGGACATTGATTTTTTGCCGTGTG
>DATKVL010000083.1:0-3510 GCA_035530115.1 Dehalococcoidia bacterium
TTGCCCAAGAGGTGATCGAGGCGGTCATCGCCCGGAAAGAAGCCGAACTGCTGGTGCTATACCAGCAAAAGCATGAAGCCATCGTCGACAAGAACAGGCAATTGCATGACCTCGTGCTCAACGCCGGGCATTGGTGGTTGCACTCGTCAGAATTGGCGATAGCGCTGCAACAAGTCCAAGCCTTCATCGACAACATCGACCGCAATTTTGGCGAACACTCGCTGGCGTGGCGCCAAATCCAGTCAGCCGAGCACCGCGCACAACGCAAACGACAGATCGTCGAGGCATTGATGAATTACCGAGCGGAGCGAGATGCGTGGGATAGCCTGTTTTAATCCACTCTGACCGAATCCGCCGCATTCCCGATGATCTGTCTCCGGCATTCCTGATAAACCTCTCGCGCCGCACGCAGCACCTCTTCGGGAATGGCTACATGGGAGTAATCGACCGGTGTCCTGTCGATTACTCCACTACGAATGCGCTCCGACGAGTCGCCTTTTCTGGCCTTCCCTGTATGGCTGAAGATTTGGTACCGATCACTTAACGGCGAATCCAGCTCCAGCCAGTCCGATAGTTTGGGAAGCAACTTCTCCGGCGCACGTTGAAACAGCTCGGCATCGAAATAATAATAGGGCTGACTGGCAGTCCGACTGAACTCGGCGAGTGCCTGGATGCGCGCGGTATAGTAGTTCGCTGCCTCGGCGGGAGAAGCATAAAGGTCTTCGATCTCCTTTTGAGCAAACAGGTCGACGATGCTTTTAATCGTGTGCTCCGGCTCCATCAGCGAGATCAATATCTTGATATTCGCCTGACCCAACTGCACGGGCTTCAACAGATAGTCATTGTGCAGCAGCTTGTCGAAAAGGTAGTGACTACCCGCCTTGATCTCATCGCCTTCCATGAACACATCTAGCTGCTTATCCAGCGCGGATGCATCCTCATAGCTGATATGCATTTCATAGTAGCCATTGATCTGCGGGTGCGAGCCGAGTATATGCCCTGCCAGACTGGTAAAAGCGCGCATATGGCTCAGCAGGAAAATTCTGGAATGGTGTTCAGGTAAAGGATTCATACAGGTTAAGTCGCTTATAGTCACTTGCCACAAGTCTAGCATTCTGGCGGCTGGTCAGCACTAATCCAGACTTCATCCGACACACACCATCTGAGCGCGAACTTCCGTTTGCGACCCGTTTCAGTCGGTCATGGGCTGCGCGCTTTTGCGCAGTCCAGTTTCACTGCCGGGTTGGGCGTCATTGGCTCACTCGCAAAGACTGTTAAATTTGCGAATGAATGCCCGCTGTAGTTGTGGCTCGTGCGGCAGCTTTTCGCCGTAACTCTTGATGTAAACGAGTAGCGCCTCTTGGAAGTTGTCTCGATAGACGATGCGATTGGCTACATCCGCAACCATTCCAACGGGGCTCTTTGCCCAAATGCGCCAACCATTCCTGGTGCGTGCCTCGTGGAGCAAGCCGCACCGTACACCGATGTAAAAATCTTTCGCCGAATCTTCGTTGAATGTTGCGGAGAACGGTGCTTGATCCCTGAGAAAGGCAACAAAAATGTCTCGGCTTGCGCTGTACTCATAGGGCCCCAACACCCCGCCGCGCGGCACATGTCGGTAGTTTATTCCTTGCTCGGTTGATTCCAAAAATTCAATCAGGCTGCATTGGATTGCGACGATCGCAAAACCTTCCCCTTGAAACGTGCCATTATCCTGAAGCACCCTGATAGGATGAAGGTAGCGAAGATTTAGGCGTGTTTCATAGAAAGCTGTGAACGCCTCGTGCCATGCGTCAGGGTCGCCTACTAGCAAGCGACCACGAATAGCTTCCCAATCAGCACGCGTTTTCCAACCAGCGATATAGTGATCATCCCCGTTTTTCATGCCGCCCAATACCCAAGATCAGTTGCGGGCTTGTCACAGTGAATCAGCGGGGGCAAGATCGCCAACTGGAGTACCTTGTTTGGCATGTTACTCACGGCTCATGATTGCTTTATTTTCGATTTCGATGCGAAATTGCATCACGACACCTACCATCATTACAGCCAAGAACAAGATCATGCCGTATAGGAAAGAAACCTTAAGCAAAAGCATAGCCAAAACGACGAGAATGTAGGCAACTTGTGCAAACGTACTTGAAATTGTGGAATGAATACTGCCGCCGCTCTGCAATTCTTTTTGCGCTATCCACGCTATAGGTGCTGTAGCAACAACATATGACCACAGCAGTATTGGAATAATGCTGCTCACTTCTGCTTGCCGTGTGAAGAGAAATAAAACAGCCATGCACCAAACAGTCAATATGGACATTGTGTAAAGTGTGGCAAGAAATCCGAAGAAGTAGAAAGCTAACTTATAGTCCTTTTCATAAAGCAATGCGGCTGGGGCCGCAAAGAGCAAAGCTGGCATTATGGCCAGGCTCAGACAAAAGCCAGAAACAATGATTGCAACGAGGCCATACCCAATGATGCTCCACTGTCCGAGAATGGCGAGCCATATGCCCGACACAATACCCCCGAGCATGTTTAATAGCCTGAGCAGAATAGTTACCGCTGCAACGAACTTAGCTAACCCTTCCATATCGCCCCCTACATGCCCAACAGAAAATACACGGATGCCAGCGACCGTATAACAATTATCATGGCTCCAAGTATGCTCTTGTAATTGATTGATCCACAAGCGCTTTAATTTTTCGGCATCTCTATAAATAACTACAAATAATGCGGACAGCTTGGTAAGGCTGCTGTCCGTCTTTTACCCTAGGATGAACGGTCATTCGACGACAAGCGATGTCCGTCCGCAACTGGCACATTTCAGTCCGTTTATCTGACGATCTTGGCATGTGCAAGTTGAAGTCTACAAGTCGCTACATTTAACGACAAATGACAGAAACCTCAGATCGGCAAAAACACTGCGGTAGCGACGCTCTGAATGACTCTGACAATGGAGCGATTGGTTTTCTCAGCGATGATTCTGGCGATGGTGTCCTGCTCTGCGATCAGCTTGCCGAATTCGCGTTCAAAACTGAGATTATGGTTTGCGCCGTCATTCTCATTGCTGACCAGGAATAACGCGCCTTGACTATCGCGCGCATTGCTTAGTTTCCAGACCGCGATCTCGATATTGCGCGCACTGTTATAGAGCTTCTGCGGATCGATTTCGTCAAAAACATGGAACTCGGCTTTGTCGTTGTATGAATCCATGATCATGGTCGCCATGCCTGTGATGAAAGCCAGCACCCGGTCACCCTGATAGCTTTCCTGGAAAGCCAGGTAAAAACAGTCTACCCCGCGCTTTCCGTTCAGCTCGGGAAAACGCCATTCATGCCCCGAATCGAACGCCCGGTAGAGCGCACTCTCCACGGATGTCTGCCCGGATTTCTTCCATTCGCGCGGGTTGCGCCGATACAATTTCTCCATCAGCGTGCGCAGATAGCCGAAACTCTCCTGCTGATGAATTTCGGTCACCATATCGATATCGGTTTTGATCAGTGAGGAAATTTTCAGGCC
>DATKVL010000084.1:0-1394 GCA_035530115.1 Dehalococcoidia bacterium
GAGTATCGCCCGAGGGACCGGCAATCCCGGTATCGGAGACGCATATGTCCACATCCAGGAGCTTTCTGCCACCTCGAGCCATCTCCAGAGCCGTTTGCTCGCTCACGGCGCCATAATTTTCAATGGTCGCCTTTTTTACCCTCAGCAAGGCGATTTTTACTTCGTTGCTGTAAGCTACTACAGAGCCTTTGAAGTAATCAGAGCTACCGGCGACATTGGTTATCCTGTCAGCTATCCTGCCGCCAGTAGCCGACTCGACAGCGCCGATGGTCAAGGACTTTCCTGTTTTGGCCTGGTATTCCCTTATTAGCCGGGCAATTTCTGCTTCCAGTTCTGCCATTATTCGTTAATTTTAGCAGGTTTCCTTGCTATAATTCAGCGATGGCTGAATTAAGCGACACAATCACCTTTCTGGGTACTGCCGGTGCCAGGTTTGTAGTGGCTCGCCAGTTTCTCGCTTCGGGGGGCGCCTGGCTTAACCTTGGTAACACTCAAATACTCCTTGACCCCGGTCCTGGTTCCCTGGTTCAGGCTGCCAGAAGAAAACTCGATGCCACGAAACTGGCGGCTATTATCTTATCTCACAGACATTTAGACCACAGTGGGGATATTAACATTATGATTGAAGCTATGACCGACGGAGGTACAAAAAAGCGCGGCACGGTCTTTGTTCCCGCCGATGCCTTAACTCAAGACCCTGTTATCTTCTCTTATTTGCAGTCTTATCCCCAGAATATACAGGTCTTAACTGAAGGAGGGTCTTATGTGATTAACGACGTTTCTTTTAAGACCCCGGTCAGGCATAAACATCCCGTGGAAACATATGGCTTTATCTTTCAAACGCCACGGCATACTTTCTCCTGGATTACTGACACCAGATATTTTGAAGATTTAGCCGAGCACTATGAAGGTGATTTGCTGGTTATCAATGTGGTTCGATTGAACCCCGGAGCCCCCATCGACCATCTAGCTCTTCCTGAGGCTAAGAGCATAATTTATAAACTAAGGCCCAAGATAGCCATACTTACTCATTTTGGCATGACCATGTGGCGGGCTAAACCCTGGGAGTTGGCTGAGAAATTGACTGAGGAAACCGGAGTCTCAGTCATTGCCGCCAGAGATGGCCTGAAGTTCGACCTGGCACAGTTGGGGAGATGATAGGATACAAGCTCTACCATAGTAAGTTCTAACTCACCATCGTCCTTCTGAATAATATAATCCCAGTCACGAAGAGGACAACTGTCCAGCCAGCAAGCCAGTAAAGATCAAGTATGATAGCTGAGAAAGAGGAGCCGTTGAGAACAGCCCGAGAGGCGTCAATGGCATGAATGAAGGGAAGGACTCCAGCGACGCTTTTAATAGCCGAGGGCATACGCTCCACTGTGAACCAGGCC
>DATKVL010000085.1:0-2131 GCA_035530115.1 Dehalococcoidia bacterium
TCGCCGAGCGCGTCGCGGAGATCGATCGCAAGGCACAGAGGCGGACGCAGATCGAGCGAGAGATAGCCGACCTGCTCACGGCCGCGACTGCGGCGAAAGGCGAGATCGAGGGTTTCCGGGCGGCCGCGGACGGGCGGGGCGCGGCGGAGGCGGAACTCGCGCGGATCAAGGCGCTCGAAGAGGAGCGCGACGGACTCAAGGCCGAGAAGACCGGAGTAGACCAGGCGAACCATGCCGTGCTCGAACAGTATCAGGCGGCCTACGCGGTCGCCGATGGAAGCGCGCGCACACTGCGCGATGAGCTCGCGCGGCGCGAGAAGGCGGCGGCAAACGCTGACCAGAAGCTCGCGGTAGCGCGGGCGAGGCTCTCTGCGCCGATCGCCGACACCTGCCCGACTTGCGGACAGACGCTCCCGGCCGATCGAATAGAGGCCATGCGGCATGATCGCGAGAGGGATGAGAGGAGAATCGCCGAACTCGAACGTGAGCAGAAAAGTGCACGGTCGGTTGTCGCGACTACTCAGACGATGCTCGATGCGATCCTGTATCCGGCCAAGCCCGAGCCGAAGACGTTCGCTGGTGCCGCGCATATCGCCGCCCTTGAGGCCGATCTTGCCTTCGCTGATGCCGACGGCGCATGGGAAACCATCCGCCGAGCCGACGAGGCCGCGGTGCGGATCGAGGAGGGCGGGAAGCGACTCCAGGAGATGGACGCTCGGCGGCTGCTCCTTGCGGCCGAAGCCGCAGTCATGGCGCCGAAGCCCGAAGACGAGCAAACTCGAAGCGAACTAGCGCAGAAAGAAGCGCAGCTCGCAGCCGAGCGCGGGAATCTCACGGTTGCGCGGACGCAGGAAGCCGCCGCGAAGGCGACGGCGGACGCAGGGCGCCGAAGCCTCGACGACGCGCGGAAGCGGCGCGATGCGCGAGAACGGGCACGGGCCGAGATGGCCGGCAAGAAGGGCGAGCTCGATGACTGGCGGATACTCGAACGCGCGACAGGACCGGACGGAATCCAGGCGCTCGAACTCGACGCCCTGGCACCCTCGATCGCGGCCGTCGCGAACCGGCTACTCGCCGAGGCCTACGGCTCGCAGTTCGCGGTCGAGTTCCGGACGACGCGGATATCGTCGGGCAGCGTCAAGCGGGCGAAGCAGATTGAGGATTTCCTCATCTACATCATCGACTCGGAAACGGGCGAGGAACAGGAAATAGCTACGCTCTCCGGCGGCGAATCGGTATGGATCAAGCGGGCGATCTACGACGCTTTCGCCACGATTCGCGCGCAGAATACGGGGACTAAGTTCCTCGTCGCGATTCAAGACGAGGTCGATGGCGCCCTCGACCCGGCGGCCCGCATGCGCTATCTGCGGATGCTCGAAGCGGCGCACAACGCGAGCGGACGTTATCAAACTATCCTTATCACGCACTCGACCGAGTTGCAGGCGATGATCGGGACGACGGTGCGGATGAGCGAACTAGCGGGAGGGAAGTGACATGACCGACGAAGCGAGAGCAGAGATACGTAAACATATTCAAGTCGCGATGCATTTTGGTACGTCTGATAGCCGAGTATGGCTGAATAAAGTTCTTGCGCTTATCGACGCCAAGGACACGCCGAGCGTGCCGCTGGCGATGCTTTTGGAAATAGACAGCCCAGATACTCATCAGCGTACCGAATCACAGTTGATCAACTTAGCCGCTCGCTACGGCTATGCAGTTAAGGAGGAAACATGATCGACGAAGCGAGAGCGAGGATCAGAGAGGTGAAATGGTGGGGTCCGCGCGGCGCCGAGTATCTATATGCTACTGACAAGGACGAGGCGATTGAAGCAATTATCGACGGCCTCGATGCTTTTCCAGAAAAGATTGAGGTATGCGGCTATGCCGAGATGATACCCGACTGGGCGCACTATGCCCCGCTTGAATCCATGCTTGATAATCTCGACGAGGAATACGGCGATCCCGACGGCGGTTATACTGAGCCCACTCCAGACATGAAAAAGGCAGAGGAGGCATTCATGTCAGTCATCGCTGAGGAATACGAACCCTGGACCTGCGAAGTAATCACGCAAGAAACCATCGATGTTGCCGAGTGGATTAAGGTCCATCGCCCTGATTGGCTGGAGGTATC
>DATKVL010000086.1:0-2758 GCA_035530115.1 Dehalococcoidia bacterium
GACTGATGAAATGCAAGCATCAAGATGCGACATCCCATTATAATTTACTAAAATCACCGATGCTCTCTTTGCCATAGCTTCTTTCAGACAGAATGCATATTAATTATCTCTATTAATAGTATCCAGCGTCAGACGCTCTTGAGGACCAGTCATAGTCTAGAGTCGAGAGTTAGATTAGTCAAGAGAAAGGTTAGAGAGTATTTGGGCAGTTCCTAACCGTCATTGTGAGGAACGTAGCGGATGGAAAGGGAAGACGGCTCGCAGCGCCAAAGAAGAACGCAACGCCACGTTTATTGTCGCTGGCTTCGACACTGGAGCTAACGGTGTCCTGAATGATGTTGTTGGTTCTTGATGGGCTGATTTATGCTCCGGTTATTTTCGCCTGCTTAGGGCATTCAGGATTATGCCGGTGAAGATGCTCGATATGCCAGCGATAATGAGCAGAGTGGTCAGTACGGTGCTGCCTATGGCCAGGTTGCCTTTTGTGGCAGCTATATTAATCACCCTGATGCCGATGATGAGACCAATCACCAGCAAGATGCCACCTGCCAGTCCGAAGAAGAACAGGGGTCTCCTCTGTGAAATCATGACTATTATCCGACTGAGAACGTCTATGCCATGTCTTATCGGGTTGAGGGTCGAGCCGTCTTTGGTATATATGTTTGAGATTGGCACTTCGGTTATCTTGAGGTTTTTATCGGCGGCACGCGTTATCATCTCTGATTCTATGGCGAATCCACGCGCTTTCAAATCAAGTTCTTTTATTGCCTTCGGTGAAAGGGCGCGGAAGCCAGATTCGGAATCAGAGATATTGGTTTTTGAAGCGAGACGGGTTGAGCGTAAAAGAACTTTTTGCCCGATGCGGCGATAACGAGGGGTCTTATCTTTCTGGGCCTCTCTGGAGCCGATGACGAGGTCAAAACCCTCCGAAATGGGTTTGATGAGAACGGGAATCTCGTTAGGGTCATGCTGGGCATCGGCATCTAGGAGAACGAGGATGTCTGGATTTCTCTTCTTCGCCTCTGCCAGTATGCTCTGGATGGCTGCGCCTTTGCCTCTATTTTCATCGTGGCGGATTACGGTGGCACCAGCGAGCTCGGCAACCCTGGCGGTGTTATCCGTGCTTCCATCGTCAACAACTATGACCTCGTCCACATATTGCCTTGCCTGGAGAACTATGCTTCCGACATATCTTGCTTCATTATAGGCAGCTATGCCAGCCAGGACTCTAATCTTTTGTCTTTTATCTGAAGTCTGAAGCCCAGGGTCTTTCATCTATGCCTACTTCACGGTTACCGATTTTGCCAGGTTGCGGGGTTTGTCAGGGTCGTGTCCCCGATTGATAGCGAGGTAATAAGCCAGGAGTTGAAGAGGGACTACGACGATCATAGGATAGAGTAACTCATCAACTGCGGGAATCTTGACCCAGGAATCATAAATGTCGCTTTCCTTGTCGGAGACACCGATGATATAGGCGCCGCGTGATTTGGTCTCCATGGCATTGCTCAGGGTTTCGAGAAAGGTATAGTCGGCGGGGCAAATTACCACTACCGGTGTACCAGGCTCGACGAGGGCTAAGGTGCCATGCTTGAGTTCCCCGGCGGGCATACCTTCAGCATGGATATAGGAAATCTCCTTAAGCTTCAAGGCGCCCTCAGAGGCGATGGCAAAGTTAATTCCTCTGGCTATATAGTAGAAATCGTTCTTATCTTTCAGCTTCTGGCTGAGCTTGATAAGCTCGCTTTTGTTCCAGTCCAGAACCCTGGTTATCTCGCTGCTCAGGTCGGTAAGCTTAGCTACCGCTTCATCAAAGGAGTTAACCATGGAGAAGGACAGCAGGTAGAATATGGCTAGTTGGGACAGGAAGGATTTGGTAGCAGCTACGGCTATCTCAGCACCACAATTCAAGTAAATGACCTGGTGGCTCAGGTCAGTCAGTATAGAGTTAGGCCGGTTGACTATGGAGATAACTTGAGCCCCAGCGTTTCTGGCAGCCTTTACTCCCTCGACTACATCAGCAGTCTCGCCACTCTGGGAAACGGCGATAACAATAGTGTTTTTGTCCACGGAGTCGGCGAAATAACCGAATTCAGAAGCCATGACTACATCGCAAAACTTCTTGCCCACTCTGGAAAAGAGGTATCTGCCGACCAGAGCGGCATGGCGGGAGGTGCCACAGGCAGTTATAATCACCTGTCTTGCCCTCAGAATATCCAGGGCAATCTCGGTGAACCTCTTCCCGTCCTGATGGACTATTTGGCTAAGCACCTGAGCTTGCTCCATTATCTCTTTGAGCATGAAATACTGGTAGCCTCCTTTATGGCTCTCAGCCCAACTATGGTCGAGTTTCCTGGCTTGCTTAACCAGCTTGTTTCCCTGGGCATCGAAGAATTCGATTCCTTCTTGTGTCAGCATTACCACCTCGTTATCCTCCAAATTCATCACCTGATTGGTATATTGAGAGAAAGCCAGGGCGTCGCTACTAACGTAATAATCGGGGGCGTCAATACCCACAATCAGGGGATTATTCCTCCTTGTGCCTACGACCTTGCCCTGGTTATCAAAGGATGCGACCAGAAAGGCATAGGAGCCCTCAAGCCTTGGCGCTATATTTAAAACAGCCTGTTCCAGGGAACATCCGTTTTTGAGCTCATCTTCAAGGAGGTGAGGGATAAGTTCGGTATCGGTTTCTGAAGTAAACTTGTGTCCTATCTTAATGAGTTCCTGGCGGAGTTGTTGATTATTCTCAATGATACCG
>DATKVL010000087.1:0-1188 GCA_035530115.1 Dehalococcoidia bacterium
AGCGGGGAGGCGACGTTCAGCGGCGGGCTGAGCGCCTCGATCGGCGGCCTGGAGCTCAACGGCCGCGTCGGGCACTGGCGCCTGCCGCCGGAGATGGAGCCGGCCGCCGCCGAGCGGGTTCGGGACACGTCGGGATGCATGGCGCCGTCGCGGCGCCCGGCCGAGGGCGACGAGGCGGAAACGGCTCTGTCGCGCGAGGAGATCGCCGCGGGGACGCGGGAACTGCTCACGGCCGAATGCCAACGGTTCGGGCTGGACGCCCGGGGACGAGTCACGGCGCTGCGGGGACGGCTGCTCGAACGCCTGGGGCCCGGCGAATCGGCACCGCCCGCCGACGTCGGCGGGTATGCCTCCGCACAGGACGGCACGCGGCACCAGCCCGAGAGCGAACCGGACCGCCAGCGGAACGCGATGCGGAACCGGATCGTCCAGGGCCGGCGCGCCGAGGCGATGGAAGCGATCGCCGAATGCGACCGCGCCGACGAGCTGACGGCCTGCCAGACGATCGGCCTCAAGGGCGACTGGCGCCGAGCCGCCGTCGCCCGGCGGATCAAGGAACTGAGCAAGGCGGGCCGCCCATGAACGCCGCCGAGGCGGCGAAGGAGACGCCATGAAAGCCGAGACCACGATTCGCCATCACATCGTCAGACTGAGACGCCTGGCCCAAAACCGCAGGACTCCGCGGGACACAGCCAACGGCGCATATGAAGCGTGGCATGCGCTGCGATGGGTCATCGAGGATGTGTCATGGACTCCTGCGAGCCTCTTGGAAGACGAGGCCGCCGAGGCGGCGGAGGAGAAGAGATGAGCCATCGAAGGCCGGAGAACGTCAGCGCGGGCGAGGAGGCCAGCCGGGCGACGGGGACGGCGGAATGGGCGCCGACGACGCTCAACGTCGCGATGGGCTGCTCGCACGGCTGCCTCTACTGCTACGGGCGGGCGAACGCCCTGCGCCGGGGACAGGTCGCCGACGCCGAGGAGTGGCTCGCCGAGCGGGTCAACGAGAAGCGCGTCGCCAAGGGATACGCCGGCGGGCGGGGGACGATCATGCTGCCGTCCACGCACGACATCACGCCGGCGACCGTCGAGGCCGTCGGCGCCGTGGCCGTCAAGCTGCTGGAGGCGAAAACGCCGCCCGGCAAGCCGCAGACGCGACTGCTGCTCGTCACCAAGGGCGACGGGCCGTGC
>DATKVL010000088.1:0-3241 GCA_035530115.1 Dehalococcoidia bacterium
CTAAGGTTTATCAAGGACGACTACACGCACCGGGTGCTCCTGGGCTTGCGCCAGACCCTGGGACACGGGGTAGGCAAGATAAACGAGCTAGGAGCTCAATTGGCCAAGGAGGACAGTGATAAGGTACTGGATGCCGTGAAAGCTACCCCCCAGTTTTACGAGACACATGCCTTTTTTCTCGTAGCTGGCGCTGCCGGCGGCACGGGGTCGGGAGCGCTGCCCATAATAGCCAGGGCAGTTAAGGATAGATACATCAGCAAGCCGGTTTATGCCCTGGTAATTTTGCCTTTTGAGCACGAACAGACCACAGAGTCCAGGAGTACATATAACACCGCTACTTGTCTGAAATCCACTTATGATGTAGTGGATGCCATTTTTCTCGCTGATAACCAGAGGTATGTAAGAAAGGATGCCAGTCTCGTCAGTAACATAGATAGAATAAACAGGATGATTGCCGAGCCTTTCTATGATTTAATGTGTGCTGGCGAGGTGACTAAGGCCAAATATGTGGGTTCGCGGACGATAGACGCCGGGGACATAATTGCCAGCCTGGAGGGATGGACCACCATTGGCCTGGGGAGAACTGAGCTTCCTTCATTCCGCTTCCCCTGGGAGATAAGGAAGAAGACTTTCCGCGACAAAGCTCTGGAAAGCTTCAGAGGGACACAAGCCTTGGACGCCACCATAACTGACCTTTCCCTCACTTGTGACCCTAAGGATGCCGGCAAAGCTATATATATCATATCTGGCCCGGAAAGAGATCTGAATATGGACATGGTCAAGAGCGTCAGCGATTACATCAAAGAGCTGGCATCCAACGCCCTGATTCGAGGCGGCGATTTTCCCGGAGAAAAGCACTTTATCGACGTTACCTTGATATTGTCCCAGTTATCCTTTGTGCCCAGGATAAAAGAGTTTTACGAGCAAGCTACGCAGTATGCCAAAGAACATAAGGGACAGCTAGAGGAAACTAAGAAGAGGATTGCATCCCTGGCTGAGCTAGGCAAAGACTTGCCTACATTGGAATGAAGTCGGGACAAGCCCGACCCTACAGAATGACACCAGGCGGGACCTGCCTAGCTTTCCCTGAGCCAACCCTTTGCTTCCCTGGGGTTAAGACCCTTAGCGGCCTGGACCACCAGAGCCAGGCTCACGAGAAAATCATCATGTCCCTCTTGAGGGTCAACATAAAAGTTCATCGTTTGGTTCGGGCGATATTGCGCCCTGGCTTTTTCCAGCTCAAACAAGGTCTCTTTATACTCCCTGGAGCCATCCTGCTTGTAGAGTTTAAGCCTCCCGGAATTGACAAAGGACAATAGCTCAAAGCCCATGCCGGATTTGCTTTTTGAGGTAATGACGAATGGGATGACCCTGCTTCCCAGTTCCTTTCTGAGAAAGCTAGCTACAGGCTGACCAATGCCGGTGGAGTCCACCACTATCCTGTGGCAGTTCCAGACATTCTTAAGGATATCCGTCATCTGGGTATAAAGCTGGCTATGGGGCGTTCCTGTCCATTGGTATTGTTCCACAACTTTTAACACCGGCTGCGATGGGTTAGTGGCATCCACCTTAGCAATGGTGATTACTGTGGAATCACGCCCTCTTCCCCTATCATTGCCAGGAGCGTCCCCTCCTGTCATTTCTTGCTCATGTTCCCCGGCCAAATCTACGCCAGCAATATAAGTCCTCTTCCCCTCAGGCTGCGATTGCCTCTGGTGTTCTCCCAGCACCAGAGCTACCTGCTGCCGTGATAGGAAGCCCCCGCCGTGGGTGATAGGTAATAAAGCATATTGAGTCCTGAACAGGGGGTGCTCTTCGCCCAATCTTTGCCGCTCTGTCTGGACGAACTTGATATAGTCAGGATTGTAGTGGCCTACCTCCTGCCAATCATATCTAAAGTGGCGCTTAATGCCGTCCTTTCTTTCCAGTTCCAGATTAGCCTGCTTTACCTCTTCCAGCAAGGTGCTATCGTCCCAGGTAGTGCCATAAAGAATCGTGGTCACGTTGGTAGCTGAACCCATGGGGCGGAATTCCTTGGTGTACTTTTCCTGGCTAACATCTTGCGATTCATCAATCTCCAGAAGTATGTCAGCGCTGTGTCCCACCACTGAAGACGAGCCCTCAGCCGACAGAAAGATGGCTTTAGCGTTGCCGAGTTGAACAATATAGCCCAGCTGGAGACGATAAATGCCATCAAAGCCAAAATCATCCAGCCTCTGTTTCAACCTTTCTATAGATATAATGGTTTGAGGCTTGAAGGTCGGGGAGCATTTTATAAGATTGCCTCCCCTGGCCATATATAGCGTTAACAGCAGAACTTCCAGATGCGCTGAAAGCTCGTTTTTGCCTCCTTGCCTGGCAATCTCCACAGAAAGGCTCAGTCCCATTCCCTTCTGGATGGAGTCCATAGCCGCCCGGGCCACTTCCAGTTGATAAGGTCTTAGCTTCATTTTTCTCGTGCCCCCTCCCTGTCATTCTGAGCCGCTACCACTCCTCGCAATGACAGAAAGGAGGTGTTCCTTAAAATGACAGAACAGGGGTGTTCCTCGCAATGACAAAGAGTCCAGGGATGCTAAACCTTTTTCAGTCCCAAGCCCACCCCAACCCCCAGGGGCACAGCAACTTCGGTCAAGACTTTCTGAATGGCTTCCTTGAGAGACTTCTTCTGTTCTTTGGTAATTTGATATCGGGTTCTTACCAGCCGGGCTATGATATTGGCTGCCTCGAAGTGCAGGTCAATTCGCTCCGGCTGCTCTTCTAGAAGTTCCCTGAGCTTCACTCTGAGAAGGGCAATCTCCTCGTCGATTCCTTCGACATGAGAAGCTTCCTCCAGTTCGAGCTTTTCTGCCTCATCCAAGGCCCGACTATAGAAACCCCGTGGACTACTCTTTCCCTTTCCTTTTTCTTCTGCTGCCATAACAGTTCCGGGGTCCCCGAAAATTCAGAGAATTTTTGGGTTTTTTTACCGAGGCTTTGACCAAGCCATAGACGAGGACATGAGCTGCCAGGTTGTAATCCTGCTTCTGAAGAGCCGCCGGCAATAGTTTCAAACTCAATCTACTTTCCTTATTGAACCCTTATTACCCATTTAGCGAAGCTCAATTATAGCACAGATGTTCTAAGGAGGCAAAAGAGTTTTGTCACCTCAAAAGGCAACCTTCAGAAGCGATGCTATTATCCAGCCGAGAGCACCGCATATCGGGAAGGTTAAAATCCAGGCCAACACGATACTTCTGGTTAC
>DATKVL010000089.1:0-14739 GCA_035530115.1 Dehalococcoidia bacterium
TTGGTTTACCTGGTTGATGTTTTTGCGCGGGGCCGCCCGGGAGCAGAGCCATTTAATGAGCCGAGAGTGGGGGAGAGGCAGCAGGGAGGGCGAACAACTAGGTGGGGTGATGACTCCTTTAAGCATTTACGTCCTTCCAACGCCTTGAGCATATCTTCTTTGCTCGCAAGTGGAAGTATTATTTTGCCTTGAAGACAACAGGGCACTTGACATGAAAACATAAAAGTATTAACCTAATAACTAGTCGCAAACTGTCACTTTTGCGACTAGAAGCAATTGATGAAACATAAGAATCAAATATGACCCTGGAGTTATTGATCGCCGAGTTCTTAGAATACCTAGAAATCCAGAAAGGCTGCTCTCCTCTTACCATTCGGGAATACAGACATTATTTGAAACGTTTCCACAACTGGCTCACCGAAAATTCCCCTGCCACAAAACCTGAAGACATAAACCTGGAGCTTGTCAGAAGGTACAGGTTATACTTAGCACACCTGCGTGCCCGCGATGGTGTACTGCTGCAGCGCGTCACCCAGAGCTACCACATCGTTGCGTTGAGGGCTTTTTTGCGCTATCTCCTGGTTCAGCGCGACATACCCACCCTGTCCCCTGACAAGATAGAGCTCCCCAAACAAAGCTCCCGTTCCATTGCTTTCTTAAACCCGGAGCAGATAGAGAGACTGCTAAACAGCCCCAAAATAGCAGACAATGCGGGACTGAGGGACAGGACTATCTTAGAAACCCTATACAGCACAGGATTAAGAGTGTCAGAATTAGTTAAGTTGAATCGGGACCAGGTAGACTTAGAACGCAAGGAATTTGGCGTCAAAGGCAAAGGAAATAAAATACGGGTAGTTTTTCTATCAGATACAGCCGCGCAGTGGATTGAGCGTTATCTGCGGTCGCGTCAAGACAATTTTAAGCCGCTTTTTATTCGCTATAGCGGTAAGGTGGATGCTCAGAAAAACGGTGAAAAAATGCGACTGACGGCAAGGTCCATCCAAAGAATTGTTGCCAAGTATGCAAAAAGGTCCGGCCTGCCAATCGAGGCCACACCTCACACGCTGAGGCACTCCTTTGCCACGGACCTGTTGATAAGTGGAGCCGATATTCGCTCCGTCCAGGAAATGCTGGGCCATGAAAGCATCAGGACAACCCAGGTTTACACCCACGTCACTAATAGGCATCTAAAAGAGGTTCATAAAGCCTTCCATGGTAGAAATAGGCAGGGATAGATTTTATGTCAAGGAAGGGTAGAAAGTTTACAGAAACAGGTTTGCCCTGGCATATAGTTGAGGAAGCTATCAATCATGAAATTGAATGGCTGGAGAGAGTAATTGAGCAAACGGTCATAGGTAAAGTGCCAGGCTGTGATGACTGTAGATACACTTTCAGGAAAATCGCCCTCTTAATTATCACCGGTAGAATTACGGCACAAGAGTTGATTGCCAGAGATGGGCATGACTTGTGGGATGACCTAACAAAGAAGCACGGCATTAAGAAATCTGCACGTCACGGTGGCGTCTGGCACAGGAGAATGATGAACGTACTCAATAAATACTTTGCAAAACAAGGTTTCAAGGTAATTCCCGAGCCTTTCCTCAGTCAAGGACGTGCCGATTTGGGTATCTATAAGGACGGCCATATGGATTTATTCATAGAGATAGGTGATACTTCTGCTTACAAATTATGGTGGAATTTGCAGATGTTGACTAATTGCAAGATTCTGCTGGTGCCTGATGAGAAGCGAGTCATAGAGTTTACCTGCCGCAGTGAGTAGCATGATATACTTCGCAGACCATAAGGATATGCGAGCAATTGAAGATGTTACCACATATTGATGACTTTCTGGTGAGCCTACAGGCCAACCATTATTCTCCATTGACAATTCGCAATTACAAGGGATACCTGGAAGTTTTCGACCACTTTCTGAATGAGAGCAGCGTTTCCTTTGATAGAATCAACAAGCAGACTATCACCTCCTATAAAGCATATCTTGCCTCGCGCGGTCGAAACACAGCAAAGTTAAGCAATCATAACGCCAAGCAACTTGCCCCGTGCACCATAAACTACAAGTTGATAGGACTCCGGGCTTACCTTCGCTATCTAATCGGTATCGACTATCCCTGCCCTTTATTGCCCGAAGCAGTCGGAAAGCTGAAAGCCGTCCCAAAACGGCCTCAATTGCCCGAGCTTAAGGATTTAATCAGGTTAATTGAAGCGCCATCCCCCGAGGCAAATATTAGAGAGCTGCGGGATAAAGCTATTCTGGAAACACTGTTCAACACAGGGTTAAGAGTATCTGAATTAGTTAGTCTAAATCGTGACCAGGTAGACTTAGATCGGAAACAACTTGGCCTCAAGGGCAAGGGAGATAAGATACGCATAGTATTTCTATCAGGTACAGCCGAGCAATGGGTTGGACGCTACCTGCAATCGCGCCGAGACCACTTTGAGCCGCTTTTTATTCGCTATAGTGGTAAGGTAGATGCTCGGAAAAGCGGTGAAAAAATGCGACTGACACCGAGATCCATCCAAAATATTGTTACCAGGTACGCAAAAAGATGTGGCCTGTCAATAAAAGCAACTCCTCATACCTTGAGACATTGCTTTGTCACCTATTTGACTGAGGAAGGTGCTAATCCAGTTCCCCTTCAGGTTCTTTTTGGTCATGAGTCCCTAGATGGCATCACCAGCTATGTCCACGCCTTCGATAAGTATGCTGAAGAGACTCACCGCAAATACCATCCTCTGGCTAAGCCAGATTAGAATCAGATAGTTGAGAACATTATGTCAACTAAATTTATGGGAAGGCTGCCTGCCAAAAATTAACTGCCAAATTTTTTAAACGTCTCCATCAGAATTTTGATAAATACCATGCATTAAACTAATACTCTGCGGTCCCTTTACAGCCACAGCCCCGCCCCTAATAACTTCAGTCAAAAAGCTCATCCACCATTCTGCCGACGTATCTTGCAATGGCAAGAGAGGCAGTTAGACCCGGGGATTCTATCCCGATTAGATTTATTAAGCCCGGGAAGTTCGCTTTCTCTTCATGGGCAATGACGAAATCTCGGAAGGCTTCGCCTGGCCCCTGAAGCTTAGGCCTTATGCCAGCAGATTCGGGGGCTAAATCTTCAAGTTCAACAAGGGGAAGGAATTTCTTGGCCGAATTGTAGAAAGCTTGCTTCTGTGTCTCATCAACCGCATAATCTATCGCTTCAACATAGTGGGCACTGGGGCCAAGTAGCACCCTACCATCGAGCCCCTGTCTCAAATGAATCCCATGTCCAGCTTGCTCTGGGGTGGGGTAGATGAGCCTGCTTACAAGATTTCTATATTTTGAACTTAGACTGAAGTATTCGCCTTTACAATAATGAAGCTTGTAACCTGCTTTAGCTATATCTAGCCCAGCTAGCTGGGCTATCTTGTCAGAGTTTAAGCCAGCGCAGTTCACGACAACATGGGCAACAAAAGCAGAAATCCCATCTCGGTCCTTTATTTGAACCTTGTACTTTGCCCCTGCCCTTTCTATTCCTATCACCTCAGTGTCGAAGACAAACTCGGCTCCCTTTTCCCTCGCTTGGCTGTAAAGAAACTTCAGCAAAGTGTAGGAATCCAAAATTCCGCTGGATGGGGATAATAGTCCAGCTCTAGCTTCAATGCTTGGCTCGAGTTTCTTCAATTCCGTCCGGGAAAGGAGCACTAAATCATCAACGCCATTTTTTCTTCCCTGCTCGTAAAGCTTCTCAAGCTGGGTAGTCTCATTTTCGTCTGCTGCCACGATAATCTTGCCTAGCTTCTTATAGGCGATATTATGCTTGTCACAAAGCTTGTAAAGCAGGCTTTTGCCTTCTACGCAAAGCTTAGCCTTAAGGGAGTCCTCAGGATAGTAGATGCCGGCGTGAATGACTTCACTATTCCTGCTACTGGTCTCGAGCCCAAAAGTGCGGTTCTTTTCAAAGACGAACACTCCTTTTTTTCGTTGTGCGATTTCACCAGCTGTAGCCAGGCCGATTACTCCAGCACCGATGATTGCCACATCAATTTCGGCAAGCATTTATCCTCTTGGTTCCTAAGAATTCTGGAATAACTAAGCAGATGCTTTATTATCCTGCGAGTCTAATGTCTCAGCCAAGAATCCCCCCTAGTTACCAGCCTGCTGTAAGAAGGATTGAGGAAGGCTTTCATCGCAGCTGCGCCTCTCGGTGCTCTGTAGCCACATGTTGGTCAGAGGCGTCCACCGGTGGTAGGAGATGCTTAGCACCAGAGCTCTATCCTTGGTTTGGATGCCATAAACAGTATCGCATGGAATCCTCAAGATTTGATGAGGCTCGATTACCACTGAATCTCCTTGTCTTTCAACTGGGCCTAATCAATCCTAGGGAAATTCATTGATCTCAACAATTCTCCCTTTTCAAGCTAGAATCTTTTCTGCCTCTTCCCTATAAGCATCCATGACGTAAGGAATGCTAGAAATCTTTGCTGCCTCCACCGTCAATGCCATGATGTCTTTGCGGGAAATTGTGGAAAGGTTGAAGTTCCTACTGCCGGCCATCAATTGTTGCAGCCCTATTTTAATTTTTTGGCAGAATGTATATACACCAACTGCACCGAGTGGCATGTTCTCAATTTCCTTACCATACTTGTCTTTTAAAGTATTATAGGTGACAAAGATTTCCTCTGGAGTGTTACCATACTTGGAAACTGTCTTTGGCAGCTTGTTGTCCTTGATCCATTGCCCGATATTCTTTCCAACCATGCCTGGAATCAACAAGGCCCTACCCATGCAAACCGCCTTCACATACGGAGCTCCCATAGCAATTGCCTTAAATATACCAGCTTCCTCGGAAAATCCGCCAGCCATAGCTAGATCCGGAACCCTCAGTCCCTTACTGGCCAGTTTTTCAGCGAACTGATAGGCAAGAGCTTGCAGGTAGAAAGTCGGGATGCCCCACTCGTTCATCATCGACCACGGGCTCATTCCAGTTCCACCAGGAGCGCCATCTATTGTAATAAGGTCGATCTTTGCCTCTGACCCATGGCGCAGCGCCATAGCAAGCTCTATTGCAGAATAAGCTCCGGTCTTAAGTGTGATTCTCTTAAATCCGAGTTTGCGAAGACGCTCTACCTCTCCTAGGAATGCCTCCTTGGTAACAAAGCCCAGGCGTGAATGGCGCTCGAATTCCTTGATCGCCCCGGCTTTATGTGCCGCTTGAATGTCGGAACTTGTTGGATCAGGGGTAACGA
Organism: Dehalococcoidia bacterium; assembly: GCA_035530115.1. Lineage (GTDB taxonomy): Bacteria > Chloroflexota > Dehalococcoidia > GIF9 > AB-539-J10 > RBG-13-51-36. The sequence goes on from DATKVL010000089.1 coordinate 5,251, forward strand.
TGTAGCCTCTTTTCTTAAGCTCCAAGGCTCTTTCAAGTGAAGTAACCCGTATCTCACCACCAATACACTTTGCGCCCTGCCCCCATTTCAGTTCAATAGTATCTAGGTTGTGCTTTTCCAATACATATTCAGCCACACCAAATCTCGTGTCCTCCACATTCATCTGGACGAGCATTTCCCCGTAACCCTCGTAATATTTCCTATAAGTTTTTATACGGCGGTCCATCTCTGGCGACTTTTTAATCTTGCCATTGCCATCTAATTCAAGTTCGGGGTCAATTCCGCACACATTCTCACCACATACCACTGTAATACCGGAAATAGCAGCCCCAATGGCAAAATGCTCCCAGTTCCTTCGGGCTATTTCCGTGGAACCCAATGCGCCAGTGAAAATGGGTATCCGCATCTTGACCTTCTTATCCCAACCATACTCTGTTTCGGTATCAACATTGGGGAAGAGTGCTGTATCAGGGCCAGCTTCAACTCCTTCGGGCAATCCTCTTGCTCCAATTGCGTATCCTTGAATATTGAGGTGGGAGTAATCGACTGGATAGTTCTTGTCAGCACCAGCAACTGTTTCCCCAAAAGGCCCCGGATAGATAACCTCTCGACCTCGAAACGAAGCCAACCAAGCCTCACAGCGTCCTGTGCACCCATCAAGGCATGTGGTGCAAAGCCCGGACATGGGTACGACATTTTTCGAGCGATTAACAGTTCCTGTTGCTTCATTGGCGTTTGGTCGTCTTAAGTTCACAGTTCTAACCTCCCTTATTTTTTTATTGATTTCCTTATTCGCTTAACATTTTGCTGAGGTTGCCTACATTTTTACAGTCAACCCTTTGGCTTTGAGATACTCCTTCACTTCCCTAATAGAGATCTCACCGAAGTGAAACACGGAAGCCGCAAGGACAGCTGAGGCCTTGCCGATAGCTATCCCTTCGTAGAAATGTTTCAACTTTCCTGCTCCACCCGAAGCAATAACTGGGATGCTGACAGCTTCGGCCACGGCTCTGGTCATCTCCAGGTCATATCCCTCCTTTGTGCCATCGGCATCCTTGCTGGTGAGCAAAATCTCCCCAGCCCCTAGTTTCTCCACCCTCTTTGCCCAGTCAACAACGTCTATCCCTGTGGACTCACTACCACTCTTGACTACGACCTCTAATCGTGGAAGACCAGTTCCACCTGGGTTTTTTCGCCCATCTATGGCAACAACGAGCTTTTCCTTGCCAAACTTGTTCGAGGATGCTTTTATCAGTTCAGGATTTTTAACCGCAGCCGTATTTATCGAAACCTTGCTCACCCCAAGGTCAAACAAGGTCTGCATGTCCTCAAGGCTAGCGATACCGCCTCCCACGGCAAAGGGAACCGTAACCACCTCACAGACCTTTTTCACCCATTCAAAACGCGTCTTTCTACTCTCCACGGTGGCGAAGATATCAAGGAATACCAGTTCGTCAGCTCCTTCTCGGCAATAAGCCTCCGCTGCCTCTACAGGGTCTCGGGCATCCCTCAGATTCACAAAGTTTATTCCCTTGACCACCCTGCCATCCTTCACATCTAAGCATGGTATGATTCTCACTACATTCATTTCATAACTCCCAGAACTTAACTAGGTCTTGGTAGTCCATTACGGTACTCATAGCATGATTTTCCACTTGTATGCCGGATTCAACAGCAGCAGCTACAGAGTTAAGCCCCCCTGTGAGTATCATGCCGACCTTATTTAATTCCACAGGAACCTCACACACAGACTTGCTCACCTCGCCCATCATAAGCACTCCACCCAGATCAGCTTCTTTTAATCCGGCAACGACCTTTTCTGCTCCGGGTTGGCATACAGCCGGTATTTCTCGGAAGTTGGCTAAAATTCTCCCCTCCCCTTTTCTAGCCGCTTGCCCAACGCTGGTCATCTTACTGGCAATAAATATCTCTGAAGGGTCTAAGGATGAGCCTGAATATTGGATAAGCTCCACGAATCGCAAAGGTTTGTGGTTCTTAATTTGCAAAATACCACCAAATTTGGAGTTCATAGGAATGCCAGCTTTAAGCAAGGCACCATTAATTATAACGCTACAGACAGTGGCTAGACCTATTTTACCCTGGGGCACAATTATCCCCCCCAATTTTTCACCTTGTCGAGCTACAGCCACAAGGTCACCGACACAAATCCCGGCCCGAAAAACTCTTTTCATAATTTCGATCGCCTTCTTAAATTGCCTCTCAGGGAAAAAGGAGACATTAACAGGAACTTTGCCTTGACGCTTGTCTAAGTCGAAGTCCGTTTGATAGGCCAGAAGCTCAATTTTGGAAGCTACAAAACCAACCTTGTCCCTAACTAGAGCACTTTCTAATTCTTCGAGGCCTAGCTGTGTAATTAACCTCCCATCTCTTCCCACGCTCTCTGTAAACCCACGCTCATCCATTAGCTTAAGGTGGTATCGCACCGCCCTTTCGCCTAGCTCAATCCCCTGGTCCTTCAAACTCTGCGCAATAACCCTGGCTCCAAGAGGCTTCGGCGAGTCCCTCAGAACTCTCATGATGGCGATCGTCTTTCTTTCTACGTCCTGTGTTTCGAAACCCACGGTAACACTCCGGTATTCTGGGTCATAGGAAACCGTTTTCCACAATACCAGAGCAAAATCATACTTGTCAACTATAATCCGTTCCTATTACTTTTTTCAGTGGCTAATGTTCTATGATTTTGTCACCCTTAAATGTCCTGTGGAAATGTCACTCATGTATGAATTCGTTATCGTCATACCAACTCAACACGGTTAAGCCAGAGCGGTGGGCAGATGTCGCCCAATTTAAGAGTTTGCTTAGTTCCGTCGCTTGTTGTATCATGAGCCTTGGCCCAAGGGATAATCCCATGAGTCTGCGCTTGAAGTGCGAGTTTAGCCATCAAGAATCGATTCAGGAAATCGACAAGATATGAGGGTGGGGGTTCTCGCTCTACAGGGAACGTTCATAGAGCATATTGACATTCTGCGACAATTGGGTGTGGAGGCCTCTCCAATTCGCCTGCCCCATGAGCTCGATACACTGGATGGGCTTATTATCCCCGGCGGGGAAAGCACTACCATGCTGAGGCTCATGGAGAGTTTTAGGTTGATTCAGCCCATAAGAGAGATGGCTCGAGATGGTTTATCTATTTGGGGAACCTGTGCCGGGATGGTCTTGCTTGCCAAGAGTGTCTCCAACTATGAAATGGAGACTCTAGGCCTCATGGATACGAAGGTCAGGCGCAACGCCTTTGGCAGCCAGATTGATAGCTTTGAGGCAGACTTGGAGATACCGCTTATGGGCGAAGAGCCATTCCATGCTGTTTTCATTCGAGCCCCGATCATCGAAGAGGCCAAGCCAGGTGTAAAAATCCTGTCCCGTCTTCCCGATAGCACCATCGTCGCCGCCAGGCAAAATCGGCTGCTGGCCTGTGCTTTTCACCCGGAGTTCACCGACGACTTGAGGTTCCATAGTTATTTCTTGAATATGGTCAGCCAAAAACTGTCCCACAACCCTGAGGACGGAATCCTTCGAGGTAGCCAGCGTGGGTCTTGAAGGATGGTAGGCTCCTGGAAATTGTAGAAAGGTAAGTCTCTTGTTTCGAATCGAGGTCTCAGTAAAGGCCGGTTTCCCCGACCCCGAGGGAGACAGGCTAGAGAAGGACATCCATGACATTGGCATCACGACTGTAAAACAGGCTAGGGTCAGCGATGTATATCTTCTGGAGGGAGAGTTGGATGAGGCGGATGTGGAAAAGATTGGCCAGGAACTACTGGCTGACCCTGTAGTTGAGGACTTTTCTTGGGGTGAGGGGCCCTTATCTCGTATTGGGGGTGGGGATGCCCATGTTATTGAGGTGGCCTACAATCCTGGCGTGACGGATCCCGTGGAGGAGAGCGTCGGCAAGGCAATCCGCGACCTCGGCATAGCCACGGTTACGTCAGTGAAAACCGCCCGCAAATATTCCTTACGGGGCGATCTCTCGGAGGAGAGCCTTCAATCTATCTGCGATAAGCTGTTGGTCAATAGCTTGGTCCAGCACGCGGTCACGAAGCGGGAGGCGGTTGCTCTCCCCTCCACAACCTACAAATTTGTCTTAACTACTGTGGATTTGCTTAGTCTGGACGATGATGGTCTGGTGGGACTGAGCGAGGACAGGCTCTGGTTGAATCTAAGTGAGATGAGGCACATCAAGGATTACTTCTCAAGGCTGGGCCGCAATCCCACTGATGTGGAGCTTGAGACCCTGGCACAGACTTGGTCCGAGCACTGCATCCACAAGACCTTCAAGAGCAAAATCAAGCTAGGTCAGCTTGTTGTCGACAATCTGCTTAAGAGCACCGTGATGAAGGTCACCGAGGAGTTAAAAAAGCCCTGGTGTCTTTCTGTTTTTGAAGACAATGCCGGCGTAATAGATTTCGATGGCCGCTACGCCATCTGCTTCAAGGTAGAAACGCATAATCATCCTTCGGCACTGGAGCCCTACGGAGGGGCAGCAACGGGGATAGGGGGTGTCATTCGCGACATCCTGGGGACGGGACTGGGAGCCAAGCCCATTCTGAACACCGATGTGTTCTGCTTTGCCCCTCCTGATTTCCCCTATGATAAGCTCCCCCATGGTGTGTTGCATCCCCGCCGCATTTTCAAGGGCGTCCGCGCCGGCGTGGCCGACTACGGGAACAGACTCGGCATACCCACGCTAAATGGTGCTATCCTCTTCGACGAGCGATACATAGGAAATCCCCTGGTCTTCTGTGGGACGGTGGGTCTGTTACCCACGAGCATGAGCCAGAGAGGCCAGCAGCAGACTGGAGACTTGGTGGTTCTGGTGGGGGGCAGGACTGGACGCGATGGCATCCATGGTGTTACCTTCGCATCGGGAGAGCTTACCAAGGAATCGGAGGCTATCTCCACCAGCTCCGTTCAGATTGGCGACCCCATTACGGAGAAGAAGCTGCTCGATGTCCTCCTCAAGGCGCGGGACCGGGGACTATACCGGCGGATTACTGATTGTGGAGGGGGTGGGCTTTCATCGGCGGTGGGGGAGATGGCTGAGGAAACGGGCGTGTGTGTTTACCTGGAGCGAGTCCCTCTGAAGTATTTGGGGCTCTCCTACACAGAGATATGGATATCTGAATCTCAGGAACGGATGGTGCTGGCTGTGCCACCAAACACAGTCGACCAGTTGATTTCTCTTTTCCAGGGTGAGGGGGTAGAAGCTACTGTCATCGGAGAGTTCACCGATACTCGACGGCTTGAGCTTTTCTACGAAGGCAATCTGGTTGGCGACCTCGATATGGAGTTCCTGCATAAAGGGCTGCCTCAACTGGAGAAGAAGGCTGTCTGGGAGCTGCCACAGCATGCAGAGCCGGACTTTCCGCAGCCAACTGACCTGCGTGAAGACCTGTTGCGTGTTCTGGCCTCATGGAATGTTTGCAGTAAAGAATGGGTGATACGCCAGTACGACCACGAGGTGCAGGGCGGTAGCGTTCTCAAGCCCCTCACGGGGGTAAACAATGATGGCCCCAGTGACGCCGCCATCGTCAGACCGATACTCGATTCAGATATGGGCATCGTCGTCACCAACGGCATCAATCCCAAGTATGGGGACATCGACCCGTACTGGATGGCCGCCTCTGCTATAGATGAGGCGTTGCGGCAAGTTGTGGCTGTTGGGGGCAGCCTTCGGAGGGTGGCGCTGCTGGATAACTTCTGTTGGGGCAATCCAGACAAGCCGGACAGACTGGGTGGCCTGGTGCGGGCGGCGCAAGCCTGCTACGATGTTGCTCTCGGCTACGAGACTCCCTTCATCTCTGGAAAGGATAGTCTCTATAATGAGTTTGAGACCGAAAAAGAGAGCATCTGCATTCCACACACGCTGCTCATCTCCGCAGTGGCGGTGATGGATAATGTGGAGAGGGCGGTTACAATGGATTGCAAGCGAGAGGGCGACCTGGTCTACATCATCGGCACCACGTGGAATGAGCTTGGCGGCTCACAATACTACGGCATTCATGGTTATGTGGGGAACAGGGTGCCCAGGGTTGACTCCAAGAAAGGGAAGAGGCTCATGGACGCCCTCAGCGCCGTCATGGAGAAGGGCTTGGTCAGGGCCTGCCATGACCTGAGTGAAGGGGGCATCGGGGTGGCTGCCGCTGAGATGGCCTTCTCCGGAGGTTTAGGGATGGTAATCCATTTGGGGCAAGTGCCGCTGGGCGAAGCCATGAATCGAGATGATTACGTGCTCTTCTCCGAATCGAATACCAGGTTCCTGGTAGAGGTAGCCCCGGAGGACAGGCACCAGTTCGAGGGTATGATGGCTGGGGTCGATTTCGCTGCCATCGGTCAGGTTACAAGCAAAGAAAGGCTCGAGGTCTACGGTCTTAATAGGGAAACAGTGCTTTCAGCTCTCATTGCTGAACTCAAAGAGGCCTGGCAGAGACCTCTTCGCTGGTAGGACTTGACATGATAATTAAAGTGAAGACACTGATACTGCGAGCCCCGGGGACAAACTGCGACATGGAGTCCGCCTTTGCCTTCGAACGAGCCGGGGCACAGGTGGACTTAATCCACGTGGATGAGCTTATCCGTCGGCAAAGGCCTCTCTCCAATTACCAGATAATGGTCATCCCCGGCGGTTTTACTTATGGGGATGATGTCTCGGCTGGGAAAATCCTGGCCAACGAGCTAAGACTCAAGCTAGGGGACGAAATTCAAAAGTTTGTTGACGATGGCAGGCTCATTCTGGGGATCTGTAATGGTTTTCAGGTCCTGGTGAAAGCTGGCATGTTACCTAAGTCGAGGGGTGAAAACTCGCAATCGCTAACCCTGGCTGGCAACGATTCCGGCAGGTTTGAGTGTCGCTGGGTCTACCTCCGCGCCAATAAAACAAGCCCCTGCATTTTTACGCGGGGAATAGACCTTATGTATCTCCCAGTGGCCCACGGAGAGGGCAAGGTGGTAATTGAACCGGGGGCGCTAGAAGAGCTAAATGTGGCACTTTACTACGCTGACGAGGCAGGGGACATTCGGGCCGGCTACCCTCACAATCCCAATGGTTCAGTGAACAATGTAGCTGGCATCTGCGATGCTACCGGTCGCATTTTTGCCCTGATGCCACACCCGGAGCGATTCATCCATTGGACGCAACATCCAAGGTGGACCAGAGAGCCCCGGCGGGATTATGGGGACGGCTTCCGCGTTTTTCTGAACGCTGTGGAGTGGGCCAAGAGCATTTGAATAAAAGGGCGGTCTATCCTGCATTAGCCTCTATAGACTACGGAAAATGCTTATTAATGTTTGCTATACTATTTGTTGCGGTAAGGAGGCAAATTGCACAGCATCAGGGTTGGCATAGCTCAGATTAATTCCACTGTGGGCGACCTCAGCGGTAATACCAAGAAAATAATGGAATCCATTGACCAGGCAAAGTCGCTGGGAGTTGACCTGCTAACCTTCCCTGAATTGGCCATAACCGGCTACCCCCCCGAGGATTTGCTGTTTAAACCACAATTCATTAAGCAAAACAGGGAAAGCCTTGATAAAATAATAGAGCACTGCTCAGATATAGCGGTAGTGGTGGGCTTTGTCGACAGCGATGGCGATATATATAATGCTGCTGCGGTGCTCTATAACAAAAAATTGGTGGGTGTTTACCACAAATTCTATCTGCCTAACTACGGCGTGTTCGATGAAAATAGGTATTTTCAGGCAGGGAGGGAATGCCCCGTTTTCATCATTTATGGCATCGGCATAGGCATAACTATCTGTGAAGATATGTGGTATGAAGCCGGGCCGGCAATTGTCCAGGCCTATGCCGGAGCAAGGGTGCTGCTTAATATAAGTGCCTCCCCATATCACGCCGGAAAAGGGCTCTTTAGAGAAAGGATGCTGGCTACCAGGGCATCAGACAGTGCAGCTATTGTTGTCCATAATAACTTGGTTGGAGGGCAAGATGAGCTTGTATTCGACGGCAATAGTCTGATTATCAATGAGAAGGGAGAACTCATTGCCCGGGGGAAGCAGTTTGAGGAAGACTTTGTAGTAGCTGATTTGGATGTGGAGTCAGTATTCCGCTCTCAGTTGCATGATCCTAGACGAAGAAAAGAAACGCCATGGGTCAAGGAGAAACTTGAAGAGGCTACCAAGATAGAGGTGTCAAGGGAGTATCCGGCAATTGCCAGGCCACCTTTGCCACCAAGACGGGTTGACAGACTGGATGAACTTGCTGAGATTTACCAGGCCCTTATCCTCGGCACCAGAGACTATGTGCGCAAGAATGGCTTTGAGAAAGTAGTTATCGGTTTATCCGGTGGGATTGATTCAAGCCTGGTAGCTGCCATAGCAACAGATGCCCTTGGTGCTGACAATGTCATAGGTGTTTCCATGCCCTCTCGTTACTCATCACCGGGCAGCAAATCGGATGCTGAATCTTTAGCAAGGAATCTAGGCATAGAGTTCAAGGTAATATCCATTGAGAAAGCATTTAGCTCCTATCTGGAAACGCTGGCGGAGCCTTTCAAAGATACTCAACCGGATGTCACCGAGGAGAACATTCAGGCAAGGGTCAGGGGCAATATTCTCTTTGCCTTATCCAATAAGTTCGGCTGGTTGGTGCTTGCTTGCAGCAATAAAAGCGAGACGGCTACGGGCTATACCACCCTTTATGGAGATATGGCTGGAGGCTTTATTCCCCTGAAAGATGTCTCTAAGACGATGGTCCTTGACTTAGCTAGATACAAGAATCGCCAGGCCGGGAAAGAGGTGATACCCTCTGCTGTCTTAACCAAAGCACCATCAGCTGAACTAAGACCAGACCAAAAAGATATCGATACCCTGCCACCATATGATATACTGGATCCTATCCTAAAGGCCTATGTAGAAGATGACTTGCCGATTAACCAGATTATAGCCATGGGTTTTGACCGCGACATAGTTGCAAGGATAGCTCGCTTGGTAGACCGGAACGAATATAAGCGCCGCCAGGCTGCTCCCGGTATAAAGATAACCCCCAGAGACTTTGGCCGGGATAGGAGATTGCCCATCACCAATAAATTCAAGGAGGAGTAGATTGAGGAAGATCGGCGGTATTTTGCTAGCAGTCGGCCTGGGTATTTTGATAGGCTGGGGACTTTATTGGTTCTTCCGTCTAGCTTTCTTATCGCTGCCCTTGCCAGTTAAGATTGCTATTGCCGCTATAGCTGTAGGGCTTATCATACTCCTGGCATCGCTAGGTTGGGAGAGGTATCGAGCATCCAGTGAGGAAAAGGAGAAATTCAAGGAGGTAGAAAAATGATTGTGGTTACCACAGAGCAGATAGAGGGCAAACGGATAACAGAAACCCTGGGTTTGGTTAGAGGCAGCACTATCAGGGCCAGGCATATGGGGCATGATCTTATGGCTGGTCTGCGCAACATCGTTGGCGGTGAAGTCAAGGATTACACCGTAATGCTAGCACAGGCTCGAGAGGAAGCGCTACAGAGGATG
>DATKVL010000090.1:0-2021 GCA_035530115.1 Dehalococcoidia bacterium
CTGGAATCGTAATGATGTTAAAGCGAAACCAGCAACTAAACCAGTGTGTGTCGTTGCTGTTGTCGGAGTCAGTGAGACATGTACATTTACAAATGCAACCAGCGGTCTTAATGAGAATAATTTTGGACTTGGGTATGAGCATACTAATGGCAACTCTGTTTACGGTGCCGGTTTCTATAACAACAGTGAGAGCAGACCATCTATTTATGTGTCATATGCTTATCTACCAATACATCTTGGCAATTTCAGTGCAGGGCCAATTGCTGACTTAGCAACTGGATACACATTAGCTCCAGTGGTTGGTATGGCTGGTGTAGAAGTGCAGTATCTTGTAGGTAATGCAGGAGTGAATTTAATAATGGTCCCAAGTGTTACTGTCAACAATGCAAAGGCAATAGGATTTGCAGGTCTTCAGGTTAAATTCAAACTGTGAATGCAACCTACTGCACATTCAATGAGTGTGCAGTGAGATGCAAGCAGCATCATAACTATAAGGAGATGGACATGAGCAAAACAGATAAAAACACAATGACAATCATCAGCACACCACATAATGTGAGGCATCCATTCTTGGAGCTACGTGCCGGTAAACCAACCAACAACTACCACAAGGTTGGACCATTCACCCTTCGTGAAAGTAACAAGGGCAACTACTTCCTGTACACTGTGTGTGTGACTGGTGGGATCGAGATATACAAGCAGGCATCATGTCCAAGTTTCTATGACATCTGCAATGCACTGAAGGCAGCATTTAGCAGCAAGTTAATCAGCAAGGATTTGTTCAGGGAATACCAAGACAAGTGTGATGTTACATTCAATACACACCCTGAACTCTATCCAAAGATTCAACTGGAAAAGAAACACACCAACTGTGTGCCAAATGAGTCGGCACAGAATGCAGCCAAGAATGCGGTAAAGAAAGGCAGACGGAGCAGGTAATCAAGTGGGCATGAGCTTAATAGCTTGTGCCCATTTTTTGTTCATAAATTGCCCATGATTCAGGTATAAATACATAACTGGAGAAAAAATAATGCCACTATTCAAATCAGCAAACTCAGCCGTAAGATGGGCAATCAACTATGGTACTGATGGGCACATAGAAAGATCGGCCATGAACAAGTTATCAAATCCATCAGTAGGAGCAGACTCTGAATTGGAACAGGGGCAGGCCGGTGCAATACTGGCAATGATAAAAGGTACTGGGGAGTTCCATGAAGCCTGTCTGGTGGCCCGTAGTGCTGTCCACAGAACAAGTTGTGCATGTGGTGCACCTTGTTGCAGCAAGAGCAAGCCTAACTGGATTTGGCATGAGTCAGTGAATTACATCACCATGGAAGTGAAGAGACTGATTGACAGTGAGCGCAGAGATGGCACACGTGGTGCCACTGACAATCCTGCCATGCGTAGAGCACTAGTTGCCAAGTTCTTTGGTGAGAGGATCAGGATCAATGAATTGGCCAAGGCATGTGAGGTCGTAGAGGCCACTGTAGCCACTCACCATGGCAAGATAACCAAGATCATCAAGAAGACAGAAGGAAGTGCGTGGGAGCTTATAGAAGAACGTCTTCGACTGGCAGGATTAATTGACTAAGGAGAGCAGCATGGAACGTACAGCAGGAAGAGGGATTAAACTAACCACACAGTATCTGGCTGAAGAACCAGAATCAATCCTGTATGTATCAGTCAAGGACAATGACTGTGCAACTGTTATTGATGTCTATAGTGAAGACACAGCACTGATGCTTGCAAGACTGTTGATCGGTTTAGGGAACATGGATAAAACAGGATTCCCGTTTGTACTGATTGCAGCAATAGACTTGATGATGAAAATGTATCAAGAAGAAGGTGCAGAAAAAGAGGCAGCAGATTTTATCAAAAAAGTTTCTCAACTAAAGAAGGAGTAGAGCAGCATGATTACACTAACACGTGGTGCACTGATGGAATCAAAAGCAGCAATTGATTCACTTGGCAAAGTATATGTTCCTGTTGGCAAGGAACGGTACTGGTTCATCAAGTTACTG
>DATKVL010000091.1:0-2167 GCA_035530115.1 Dehalococcoidia bacterium
GTGCGCTTTGCGCAACCTCCGAATGAAATACTTTTGATATTGAGGAGCACTATGTCAAATGCCCGCCGGCACTATTACATCACTAGCGGTTAGCTTTGCTACCAAGAGCCTGAACTAACCTGGCTACCCATCTTAAGGCAACGAAGATTGGAACTGATTATGATATTGGTTAACGAACAACAAGCCCTTTATAGCCTGAGCCTGCCGCAAGGGATTAGTTATTAATCAGACTAGAAGGCAAGTGGACCCAAAAGAGTTATAATCAGGTGTTTCAGGCAGGTCATGGAAGGATTATCAGGAAAAGCCAAAAGCCCGTTCCGAAATGTCTTTCACCGATTCGAGCCTGAGCTATGGGTTATCACTGTCATTCAGTTTTTCACAGTAATCGGTTTCTCCATTTGCATGCCGTTTCTGAGTTTATATCTTTATCAGGATAGAGGTCTTTCCATGACTGTGGTCGGAACCATCCTCCTGGCTGCGGGGCTTTGCTCAGCCGTTAGCCAGGCATTTGGAGGAGCGCTCTCAGATAGATTCGGCCGGCGTCCGATTCTACTTACGGCTACTTTCGTAAGTATATTCTTATATACGGGACTAGCTGTCCTTATCGGGATTGCAGCCCCAGTGTGGGCCATTGTAGTTGCCTACATTGCTGGTCGCTCAACGCTTACCATAACACGTCCTGTGATCTCAGCCATGGTGGCAGATTTTACCTCAAAAGAGCGGCTGACAGAAGCATATGGAATCCTTCGTATAGGAGCTAACATAGGCTGGGCTGCTGGCCCTGCCATAGGGGGGTATCTGGCCACTTTTTTGCCCTATGGCTGGCTCTTTGGGGTTCCGGCTTTAACCTGTTGTATCGTTTCCTTCATTGTCTTTTTCTTTGTTCGCGAGTCTTCATCTGGAATGGGTGGAAGGGTGGGCTTTCGTAGCGTGCTCCCCCCTGCTGGCGACCGAGCCTTCCTGGTCTTCACGATGGTGAGTCTCCTGCTGTTCATAGTTATGGGACAGATGGTAAGTACTTTATCTATCTTCGCCGTGGATAGGGTCGGCTTTTCTTTCGCGCAATATAGTCTATTACTGACTTTGAACGGCTTGATAGTGATTTTCTTTCAATATCCAATGACTCTTGCCCTCAGGCGGATAGCGAAGTACCGGGCTCTTATACTTGGGAGCTTGCTTTACGTGTTTGGCTATCTATCTTTAGGTTGGATTACACAATTTGGGTGGGCGCTGGGAGCGATGGCGATAATCACAGCAGGCGAGATTATACATTCTCCGGTTACACTCTCGGTAATAGGGGAACTCTCTCCGCAAGACCAGAGGGGACGATACATGGGATTTTTCGGGTTAAGCGAAACCATAGGTATAGCGATGGGTCCGCTGGTTGGAGGAATACTGCTTGATGCGTTCCCCTTCGACCTCAGACTCGTATGGGCACCCATCGCCTCGATAGCGTTGATTGCTGCAATAGGCTACCGCTGGTGGGCCCGCCGATTTCGTTTATAGTCTTCCGGAGGATTTCATATGAGAATCCGGCTCACTTGAACGGAAAGCATTTGGCTGAGCGTGACTTTTCCCCATCTAGCTCTGCCCATGAGGAGATCTTTTGTCTAGCAGTTCCAGGGCGAACGACGCAACCGACGATTGCAGAAAACCCTGTTTTGTTAGCTCAATTCGAAAATTCTATCAGGAAGAGAATCTATGCCGCCAAACTCTTTAACAACAATTGAGTTGATTTTGTTTTTTAATTCTGGCTTAAGATTGGGATAGACCATTTCAACCTTTCCACCTATTGATTCACAATCGTCTTCGACAATCAGATCTGGAAGAGGTCGAATTCTTTCAACAACATCCTTGTATTCCTCTCTATTTCGGCGATAAAAGATTTGACCATTGGGGAAAGCATATTTCTTCAAGACAGACTTATCCTTCTCAACATCTCTCGCATTTCTATGAGAGCTCAAATAGCATATTCTTGCCCCTTGTCCCTTCCACTCCTGTAATTTCTTAACAGCGTTGCCGACAGGAATGTATAATGCGTAGTCATGAATAGGTGTATCACCCTCCGTAACTTGCTTAACTATTCTTTCTCGAGCAAGACCTTTGGCATCTTTGTGCATTATGGTTGTTCCGTGCAAGAAGACGAGTATTTTCATATTTATAAAAA
>DATKVL010000092.1:0-14996 GCA_035530115.1 Dehalococcoidia bacterium
GTGTTGCCAAGCGCGAGACTAACGTTGTCGTTTAGATGAATAAGTCCGTTGCCAAAATCACTAACCGCTGTGCCCAGGTTGTTAAGGAATCGAACATTGGTTGCCGCATTGAGTGAAGACCGAACTACGTTGATGATTCGATTAGCACCACCAAACGTCATGTTAGGAAAATCTACACCGTAATAGGCAGTCATGTTCTCGGTGCCTGCGCTCGGCTGGAATAAAGCTTGGACTGGCTCGAAGCACTGCATGCCACGAATTGTGCCCATATTCACAGTCGAACCTGCGACCGTTGAAAAGGTCGGTGATACCCGTACTGCTACGTCACCCGTTGATTTGGTGAGTACTGCGCCGTTGACGGTTGCTCTGGACTGTGCCGAAAAGCTGAGGCCAGTAGTGCCAACAGTGGATGAAGTACCTGCCGTAGTTCGTGCGTGAGTGATACCGACATTCAATGTCAATGCGGCAACCAGATCCACGTTAGCGCCGTTCTGAATAACAGGTAAAGCGTTGAACAAAGTGAAAGCCGCAAACGTGGGAGCAGCTGTTCCGATGTACGTCTTCCGCTCGACCATCAGACCCCAGATGAAGAATCCGTTGTCGTAGGTAATCGTACCCGTCGAGTCGAGCACGCCACCATTGAATCCGCCTCCGGTCGTGAACGTGTCAGCGGCAGCGATGTTGAACGCGATAGGACTCAACGCGTTCGTCATCGTTATCGGTGCATTAAAATCAAAGACCTGACCAGACGATAGGGTGAAAGCAACATCAAATGCCCCAACAAAATTAAAGCTCGTATCGCCGGCACCTGTTCCTAGTCCTATCGAGAAACTTCCAAATCCAGGATCAGTGGTGCCTACTCCCCAAGTCCGAATGCCAGTCGCTGGCACGGCATTGTCCAGCCTCCATAATACTTGCGTGGCAATTCCGCTTTCTGTGTTGACAAGCTCGATGTTGTTCTGCAAGAAAACGAAGTTGGAGAGGTAGCAGGTGTCTGAAGGTCGCAGGTCAACAGAAGATGACCCTTGAACCGGATCCTCCGCGATGATGGTCATGGCGCGTTTGTTTGGACCCACGCCTGTGTTGTTCACATCGAAGTGGATGTCACCGTCAAGAAACCGATTATAGATGACCGCATCGCCACCTGTGTTGAAGTCCAGGTTACCAGTCAGAGGATTGTTAGTCGTATCAAGCCGCAGGTAGATTGCGTCTGCTGTAACCGTGTCAACCGGAGGAACTGAGTACGCTCCAGTCTCGTTCAAGAAGTTAGTTGCAACACCTACAGCATTGAGCGTGACGCCATTGACAGATACGCCAGTGATGGCAGCATCAAGGTTGACGATAGGGTTGATTGGATCGCCAGCGTTGACAGTGATGTTAACACCCCCAACGACAGTGTTGACTTGTCCGCCACCGCCACCACCTCCTGGCAACCAGTCATAATCATAGTTGTCAGGGGTGAGTTTGGTTAGAACTGTGCCGGCTGCACCGTCGTCTGGGATTTGTATTGCTACAATGCCCGAGAAGCCTAATCCTGATTGCGCAGTCATAGGCTACAGAGTGTTTGCAATATACTCGCGAACTGATGCGAGTTTAGACTTCTCCTGCAGAAGTAGTGATGCACGGGACTCGAGGTCTGATGCTCGAGCGTCAAGAACTTTGCGATCTTCGGTGAGTTTGGTTTCCCGCTCGTTGAGGTATTTCTCCTCCTTCTTGGCGGCAGCTAATTTCTCAGCAGCTTCTTTATAGGCTTCTTCTGTTTTAGTAGCCCTATCCGCTGCAGCAACGGCGACTCGACCAGCATCTGCTTCCGCATCCGCTATGATGTCCGCTGCTTGATTCTTAGCTTTCTGGATGATCTGTTCTGCTCCCGCTCGAGATTCCCGTAGAGCTTCTGTCGCTTGAGCCTTGAGATCATCCATCTCTTCTCGTATCTTCAAAATCTCACTAGCAGGGCCAGCGAGGGTGATTTGCTCACGTGCGGATTCTTCAGCAGACTTCAGTTGGTTGATCTTGTTCTGAAGCTTCTGAGGATCCGCGAGCAGTTCCAAGGCAGCAAAGGACGATTGCCCTTGATTGCCAGCTATGCCGCTTCCTGCTCCGCTCATGCTGCTGCTCCCGCTTGGATGAGATTGAGAATGGCCGACCCAGCACCTGCTGTCTGGTTCAAACGGACACCAGTTGGAGGAAATGCATAGTTACCGTCTGCATCAACGAGCAGACCGGCTAAGGTAGGATGAGGGAACCAGGTTGCTGTTGCTGGAACAAAGTCAACAGCGAAGACATCGTCAAACGTATGTTCAACGGTGTACGTCACTGCACCCGTAACATCAACACCTAATCCAATGTTAGTTGGACTTAGATATTGATCAATCGGGATGACAGGTGAAACGCTGACTCCTGAAGTTGTGACTCTTACTGGTCTCATGACGTTCTCCCTTTATCGAGAGCCGCCGAAGAGGACGTAGTCCAGATCGAATGTTGTGACACCAGCCACAGCGCCGCGAGAAGACACGATGGAGGGCTGAAGACCGACAGCCGGCAGTAATGCACCAGGCAAAACGGTACCACCTCCACCAATCACGCCATCAGGACCCGTGAATTGTGCAGAGATCTTGTTGATGCCATCCCAGTAGAACGCAACATCATAGTCAGTAGCAGCTACGAGAGTGCCGATGACCGTTGCAACTTCAACGCCTGTATTACGAGAAACAATCTCAAGATCGCCAGTTGCATCAACTGATCGCAAGAAGACGCCATCTGCCGGTGCAACCGTAGCTGCTGCAGGAATGAATCCCAGAAGGAGAATCTCATTGACGACTTCGCTGAGGTTGATGCGTGCACCAAACCATACTTCTTTACCAAGCACAAACTCGAACGAGTCAGCAGTAGAGCCGATGCTTGCTGCCTGCTTGGTTCCATCTGTTGCAGCACCAGCAGAGACCTGTCTCAGAATTCCACTTGAGCTAAGTGGGTTGGAGAGTACCGCACCAGCGCCGATAACTGTAGACGCATAGAACGAGGCATAGTCCTCAGCCTGACCGAAGTCCATCACGTTCAACGCGACATTCGCACCCGGAAGAGGAAGAGAGTTTAGTACGCTGTTGTCTTTTGCCGTACCAATCCCGTTTGGAAATTGTGTAACCGATATGTTCAAAGGCATGTCATGCTCCTAAAGATTTAGCTAAGGAAAAGAGGAGCCCGGTTCTTTGGACTCCTCCTTGTTTCTTGAAGAACTCTCGGTTAGAGCCCTGGGGTTCCGTACACAGCGCGAGGATCAGTCCATGATGGAATGTATCGCTCTGTTGATTTGTAACGCATCGAGTCCGTCTCGAAGTCGCCTTCCATTGACTTCTCAAGACCACGACGCATCATGAGTTGCATACCACGCGGAGCATCGGTTTGTACCCACCAGGCTGTGGTGCTCGTGATACGAGACAGATTTGCTTGTCCCTGATCGAGCAGACCCATTGACTTGATTGGGTTGATGTCGTTGTTTGCCGTACCAGCTCGCAACACGCTCTTCAGCAGAACTTCAGCTTGGAACACATTGCTTGGACCAGTGACGATCTTCTTGGGCGTCAAGCGGATTCGTTTGCCGTTGTTGTCCACAGCATTGCGAATCTGAATGAGCATCTGCTCGAGTGACGTCTGCGATAGAGCTGCAGCAGTCGTGAGCAAGTTGGAGA
Source organism: Dehalococcoidia bacterium (assembly GCA_035530115.1). GTDB lineage: Bacteria > Chloroflexota > Dehalococcoidia > GIF9 > AB-539-J10 > RBG-13-51-36. The sequence continues at coordinate 3,690 of DATKVL010000092.1, forward strand.
AGACGCCGCCTGCCGCACTGCCTGGGGCAATGGGGTGGTTCAGCACGTTGAGCGCTACACCATCACCACCAACGAATGCGCCGTTGAAGGCACGGTTGAGGATGTTGGCGCAAAGCGTCTCTTTCGTTTCAATCATCGACTGAGCGAGATGCTCAGAGTAGATCGTGCCGATCTTGATATGATCGCCATCTTCGACCAGAACTTTGGTCAAAGCGAAAGCAAGGCCGAAGACCTTGTAGACATAACGCTGGATGAAAAGAACACCGCCGGCATCATACGTTACTGGAGTGCCATCAGGCATCTCCGGTGCAGCATTAAAGCCGTAGAGAACTGGTTCTTCGTGGTAGGAACGTGGGATGCCTGATCTCTGTGTGAACACCCCTTTCCATTCGTCTGCCCGCTGATTGTATATGCCATCGAACGCTTCGTTCAAGATGGGTTCAACAATCGAGCGGAAGTCAGTACTCCTCATTGGAACAGCCATGAGTTACTCTCCTTTAACTGTTGAAACCGTCTAGTTCTGGAACTGCCATGGAGCCAGTTGAACTTGAACGATAGTGAAGGCATCTCCGATCACATTATCAGGAGCCGGGTTGACGCCAACGATTCTCATCACGGTGCCGGCAGGACCAGATGCAACGTTCAGAGACGCGACACTCAGACCTGTGACGACATTACCTTGTACAAAGGTTACAGCCGTGAAGTCGAACAGTTCCCCGATATTGGTTTGTGCTACCGAGGCGTTGGCTTGGATCTCGAAGATTAGAGCGGGATCGAGTGGCGTGTAATAGGCAACGATTTCCGTTGCTACGGTATTAGCTGGCCATCTGTTTCCTACTCGTCGTCTTCCATCCTGTTCAGTCCATTCTACACCATTGAAAACACCAACGATGGAGTCAGTGGCTGCAGCGGGATTGGTAAGAGTACCATTGGCTGCAACGATGACTGGTCCAAACTGGAAGATGTCGGCGTTATAGCCGCTTAAGATCGTCTGTGCGAAAGTGCGAATCACACCAGACGGATGGAAAGCGGGCTTAAGGCCAAACGGTGAAGCTACATTAGACATGTAATTTCTCCAGACTTAGGATTAAGTTTCCTTTAGCCACGTCGAGTCGATGTCAATGTTTCTTGAAACGACGGTGCATCAGGCGTTTGTCCCAATTCCGCTTGCCCCTCGAATGCTTCAAAGCTAATAGGTTTCCTCGCCATCTGTGACGCACCTTCTTCAGCCATTCGTCTGGCTTCATCCAGTTTGTTCTCTTCCATCAGAGGCTGCGTGTGATGCGCCTCTTTCATGTACGCTTCATAAAGTCGTAGAGGAAGTTTGAAAGCAACCATCTCGTTGATGCCGATACAACCGGCCCACTCGCCTGTCTTCAGTGAGGCGTGTTCCCATCCGGGTATGTCATCAGATTTGACTGGCTCATATCCAAGGCGCATACGGCCATGAATAGGGTCGCGAGGATTTTCCGTTGTTAGCCAGCAGACATGATATCCATCAATTGGTGGAATATCAGGCAGTGCTGATTGGAAAGATGTAAAGCGGAACTCATCAAGACGTTCTTCATCGGTCAGATTCCGATCTTCCTTAACCTTGCGGTCTTGGCTTTCTCGGCTGTGTCGATTTGCGTCACTCAGTTTCGCGTCGTTGTTTGAAATACGTTTTGCCATTAGCTTGCTCCTAGCAGTCAGCTGCGGTTATGCTCGGTTGTCAGAATCGTACTTGGCGTAACTCTTCAAGTACTTCTGCCGAAGTTCGGGATCTTCCCAGACACCAGCCTCAATCATCGCGGCTTTGCGGTCTGAAGAGATATACACTTCTCCCTTCTTCAAGGGACGTTCACGGCCACCTGTACTAAAGCGAGGCCCGGCTGATTTCTTCTTGACTGGTGCAGCCTTACCATTCCCTTGTGCGTATCGTTTTGGTAGTGCTTTCTCGACTCGTTCACTGAGTTCATCCCAGTACTCAGCGGTGGTGGGATCAAATCCCTCGTTGACCATTTGCTGATCAAGGCGAGAGACTGTTCTGGAATCGTTGTCTCCACCGTTTGGATCCCACCAGGCATGATTTTCCATCCAGTTAGCCGCGTGGCTAACCAATCGAGGATCTACTTCAGGTGCTGCCGGTTGTGATACTCTTCGGACGACTTGTTGCTTCGCAACTTCCATGCGACCCAGGTCATCACGCAGTCCATCTCTTATGCGTTGTGCTTCCGTGTAGCGCTCACCATCTTGCGCGGTGATTGCTTTCGAGATTACTTGGTCGGCAAGCTTCAGATCAGTCTTGATCTTGTTGATGCGTGCATCAACTGCTGATACTTCGCTATAGCCAACCCGTTGTTCAACTTGACTGAATCGTCGCTCGAGTTCCTCGTTTCTTCCTTGGAGGAATTTCATCTCACGTTGGTCTCGCTCACGAGCAGCCTTCTGCCGTTCTTTGCGAGTCTTCCGTTCATTGCGACGCTTTTCTTTGACGTCAACTTCGTCGTCTTCGGAGGCGCCTAGACGTTCCTCTTCTTCTTCGTCGTCATCATCATCATCATCATCGTCCTGATCTACGTCTTCATCAGGCTTCTTGGAAGGATCCTCTTCCTCTTCGACACCATCGCCTACGGGAATCAGTTCTTCTTCTTGTTCTTGTTGTTTTGGATCTGCCATCTCTGTCTCCTACAGTCAGATGAATGCTTTTACTTTGAGTGGATCAGCGACTTCACCAAGAAGGTCAAGGTCATTGAATAATACGAACATTGCGGGGTCTTGCGTGCCAGGCACCGGAAGTTCCCAACGATCACCACCATACTTAGGACAGCGAACAAATGTACCGGGCTGGCACCAATCCCCTTCAGGCCACGCCTCAAGAGTTTCGCGATTCTTGAAAGCGACAGGTCCAAGCGTGATAACTTTAGCAACCTGAGTATTCCACTTCTCAGTCTCCCTGGCCTCCTCTGGAATGTGGATGCCACCTTCTGTCATAGTCTTGGGCGTGCGGATCTGCACGAGAACGCGAGATCCATATGGCCTCAAGCCTGGATCAATCACAGGGAACGCAAAAGACATTGCATCCTTCGCACTTTGCGACTGCTCCAGTATGGCTGTGACATTAAGTCCTGTCATCTTCTTCCCCTATCACTTCGTTGAACAGCTGCTCGGCGCGGTTCAGTCCCTGGAGTATGCCCGATGCTTCGCCATATCCAAAAGCTGTTTTGTCTTTTGGCGTTGACAGAAACTGTAGACATTCCAGTTGTTTCCTCTTGAGTCGTTCTATGAAGACGTTTTCGATTTGTGGCATGATCCTACCGCCTATCGGTTATTGTTGTAAACAGTCCCCCATGGATACCCTATAGGGAAGGACACGCTACTTGCGCGGTGTTCCCGACTTGATGTTGGTCTTGCCATCAACAGCGCCACCCTTCTGCTCGAACCCGGTCTTGCCGCTGTTGCCTGTGACTTTAGGCATCGTGCCCATCGCCATTGCTTTGTGCTGACTGATTGGTCCTTTGGTCTTTTCCATCTCTATCTCCTTTAACAGCTCGTTGGTTTTCTCTTCTACTTTGACTAATCGCTCAGGAGACATACGATCTCTTAATTCCTGAAACTTCTTAGCCATTCGGTCTCTCCTTAAAAAAAATGCTGGCGATATTGTAACAGTCATGTTTGAGTATGAAGGCCACTGCCTCGCGCCTCCTCAGATTTAGGCCGAGGGATTGATTCCCGTTCCGGTCTCGACCGATACCTTCTCACCAGATTCTATCTCAGCTTCCGCAATCGCCAACGCTGTGAGGTTATCCTCTTTGTTGATTTGTTCACGAGATGAAAGTTCAGCAGCAGTTCTTTGGTCATCACCGACTTCTCTGAGCTGGAGTTCCTGGAGCCGAGCAGCATACTCTTGGGCCCTCCGTGCATCATTGTTAGCAGCGTCCACCGCCTGTTGCCTTTCTTTCGCTGAGAGCTGTGCGAAGGTGAGCTCTTTAGCTTGAGTCAACTTCTTATCGAGTTCAACAAGTCGAAGCTGTGCAGTCTCACGCTTGGCGCCACGATCTGCTTCTTTGTCTTGGAACCTCATTGCATCTGATTGTTGTTCTGCTTGCAGTTTCTTGTCGTCGGCTGCTGTCTTCGCTTCGATCTGCATCTGTACATTTGGATCCACCGGAATCTGTGGCTGAGGCTGTGAAGCCTGCATCATCTGCATAGCCTGTTGCACAATCGGTGGAATACCTTGCAGAACTTTTCCAGCCATTGGCATCAGCTTCTGAGAGATGGCAGCCAGAGTCTTATCCAATTCTTTCCGTGTCTCTGGATCTTGATGAGCGAGCATTGCCTTCATTTGATCGTCTTCACGACCAAGCGACATCTTGAGCATGTTGAAGTTCTCAGTGACATACCACAGTGCAATGTGCTCGACAATGTGTTCCATCACTGCTGGCACAAGACCTGGAGCAATTATAGGCAGTCCACCTAGCACTGGGTTCTGCATATAGTCAAGATGAACTTGTAAGTGAGCCAGGTGATCTTGTTCAGGAAAGGCAGCAACAGGACGCTTCAAGGTCATGGCCGCATTCTCATTCACTGCATTCTGTTCTTCAGGTACTTCAAGAGGCGCCAGTAGTTCATCAGGATTAGGAATCTTGGTGCGTTCAAGCAAACGCTTTTCAACATTGCGCCTGTTATATAGGTCTGGATTCGCCATTGCTCGATCTGCGACGATCTGCAACTGTGCAAGCCGTTGCACGTCGCTGAACACTTCAGGATCCGCTGTGGGGATGATATCAATAGGCTTCTGGAAGTCCTCTCTCTTAGCCAGAATCTCTCCTACATCATCCTTCATATCCTCTTCGTCAATGTACATTCTGTCAATGCGATGAAGCAAGCGAATGACGTAGTCCATGGCATGGTAAGTACGGAGGTGAATGGCCGATAGAACCTTCATGCCTTCTTCGATTAGCGCCAGAGTGGTGCCCACTGGCATGTTTGGATTCTGCTCAGCGATGTTCTCGAAGGTCGTGCGAACTACGCCATTGCCAGCATCCACCAAGAAGCCCAACAGCGAGAACAGTACTTGAGACGGAGGATTGTACGGCACTGCCATGATGAGCTTGCGTATGTCATCAGTAGCAATGCCTCCCTCGATCTCCGTAATCTCAGTAACATTCAACTCCTTGCTCTGGCCACTTAAGTTGCTGCCTTTTAGACGTAGAAGGGTTGGCATGTTATTGATATGTGCGGAGTCGAGGAGGGCTCGTAGCGCGCCAGTTGCAGCACCAGAAAGGCTGCCTATCATTTGTCCGAGACCTATCGAGTAGGCACCGCGCCATGGAACAAATGGAAATTCTACCATCCAATAGAGAGATTCAAATGTGTCGTCATCTTCCTCCCAGTTACGATTGATGGCAACGATCTTGCGAGAAGCAGAGTCGATGGTTACTCGATAAGGCGTAGATGCATTGAGTTGTTCTTGCTCTTCCTCTTGGTTTGATTCCTCATCTGATTGATTGAGATCTTCGAGTTCGGCGTAGCAGGTAACTTCGTAGACAGCTCGCAATCCATCTTCGTTGTAACTGGAGTCATCGGTCTTGCCTTCGATCTTGTCTGTGGCTTTCTGCGAGTGTGAGGTCTCAGGCATTCCTGCTGTGGTGTCGTTGACTCCAAGAGGCAACCGTCTATACTGACCAGACTTAACCCGTTGCTCGAACTCCCACTTGGTGATGTACTCAACGTAGGTAACTCGCTCAGCAGTGTAGAAATTGCTTGCAGCATACGGTATGTAGACATCGTCCACGGGGACGAACACAGGACAAGGACGTCTTTTCTTATGGTCATACACAAGTCTCAGATATTGGGAACCGCCAAGAGGCAGCTGTGTTAGTAACTGTTCAAGCTCAGTCCGAAAGTCTGGCATCTGAAACTTGAACTGGTAGTTCATGTAGTTCTTAACACGACGAGCTTTCTCTAAGCGTTCTACCTCCGGCCTGTCACCCGGCACATAGTCCCGCACGGGACCATTGGGCGGCATGAGTTCACGGATAGCACGTGCTGCATAATCGACACACGCTTGTGTGAGCATCGGATGGACCGCAGTTGATGCTCCTTCGAAATCAGCGCCTCCTGGAGCTTCTTTGCCGAGGCCTGTCCTCTTGATAGCTTCTTCATATTGCTTGTCGCGTTTCTCTCGAGATTTCTTATCACGGTCAATGTCCTCCAGTAAGCGGAGTGATAACTTCTCCAACTCGGGGTCAAGGATCTTGTCTGCGATGTTGTCAAACCATTCTTCTACTTGTTCTTCGTCTGGACCTTCCTCCATCCGAATGATGGCACCGCCATCGTCTGTATCTTCTACATCTGGCTGTGGTGCATCGAATTGCATTACCTGATCTTCTGGCGTGGACATTTAGTTACTCCGAGTATACTTCACGGCCATGTGATCAGCGACGTGAGTAATGATATTCTGAAATGCACAGACCGGGCAACCGTGCGCCTCGATCACAGCTTCTGGTCCAAACAGCGACATGGATGCACTGGTGATAGCAGAAGTCGCTTCAAGCCCAGCATCTACTAGGCCATTCTCCAACTTGTGTACCATCTCGTCTGCATCCTTCGATATGAACTCTCCAAGGCGGCGATCAAACAGCGCATTCATAAGTTCACCGTAATGAGGTTCACAATACTCAATCTGAGTACACTGATCACCCATAAGGATTCTGTCTTCTTTTCCGCTTCCGTTCATCTTCTCTTGCCTGCTCACGCTTTTCTTGCGTGACGTCTTTCTTGATGGTAAAGGATCCAAAGAACTTCTCCAGTAACAAACGCAAAGCTTGTGTCGTCGTATCTAATAGGTCATCGTGCTCCGTACTATTTGGCCCGATGTAACTACAAACTTGGGCGATCAGAGGTTCTGCCCAACTACGAAAGTTTCCTTTGTTGACATCAGACTCTACTGCCCAGACTCTGCCGTGTGCGAACAAAGGAGAGACGATATGCAGTCGCGTTAGCTTGTCCTCCTTGCCGGGATTATAACCGTGAGTCAGAATGTTTTCAGATGCGAGCGATTGCCGAAGGCTAATCCCTGAACCCTTTTCCTCTATCAATATGAGGTCTATCTTCCTGCCCTGATGTCCTGCTATACTCCCCTTAGGAAGAATGGTAGCACGAATGAGCGGCTCATCTTTGTCGCCATACGTGAACTTGCGCTCTCGCTTGACGCGCTTAATAAGGCCGGGCAATCCCAAGTAATCTTCCCAACAGTCGAGCAACATCACATGCTTCTCGGCTTGACCGAACTGCTTGATGTTGAAGACACCCCACACAGAACAGGCAGTAGGATCTGATTGCATCTTCTTCTTTTCGTATGTCTGCTCTGTGAATGCAGTATCCAGAGAGTAGATGATGTATTCAAACTTGGGCAGAGCACGTGCCGATGGCCACAGCTTCCACTGCGACCTCTTGACGAATCCCTCCTCTTCTGGATCTAGCACCTCACCATACAATTCTTGCCGGCCTATCTTTGTGCCTTCATACTTCGCGACGTTCTCATAGAAGATGTCGGTGAGATTCTCTTCATTCTCGTATGTACTACCAACTACAACAACACTTCGCTTCTCTTCCACAAGACGACGTACAAACGGTGTTGGCTTTGGTGTGCCTGTCCACAAGACCTGAGGTAGATCACCTAGACGTAGACCGAACATGAGGTTGTCCCATGCATCTTGCGGATACTTCCATGAGGCTATCTCATCACACCAGATCTTGTGATGCTGTGGTCCACGCAATCTCTCAGGTGTATCTGCTGCGAAGCCACGAATGATCGAGCCGTTCCACAGTGTTAGCATTGGCAGAGAGCTATTCTGTGCAGCAACTAACTGTGGAGGAATGCAAGAAAGAAGCCCAGTAGGACCCTCGAAGCAGGTGTATCTCACATCGTCATGTGTTGGCGCGATGACAGCATAGTGACCAGCAATCGTGCAGGCTTCAGTACCGAGCCAGTTAGCCGCAGCCAGAGTCTTGCCGAATCCTCGACCGCTTCTTATGCCCCAGATAGTTTTCTCGCCTATGAGGAACTCAGACGGTGGCAGCTGTTTCTTTCGCGCCATCGCCTTCCAGCAGATCTGCCATCGAAGAAATTGTAATTCTTCTTGCGTGAACGAAGCAAGAACTTCCTCCCAGTCTTCATTGGCTGCATTAAGATGAGCCGCTATCTCTGGTGACAGAGAATCTATCGTCGTGTCGTAATTGAACTCAGCTGGCGCATGCACCAGTCCGAAGTTCACAGAGATAACGGCCATCGCTTACGGATTGAGCGCGTGAACGATTGCTTTGAACACGTGGTCTTTCACCTTCTGCTCTGCTGGCAATTCATTGTAAGGCACCAGACAGGGATGTGTCTTCAACTCTTCATTCCTCGTTGGCCCATGATGCCAGCCATCGTCAAGCTTGAACTTCATCCAGTTGTTGTGTGAGGCAGCAGAATCAGCCTGAGGATTAAAGACGTGAAAGCGTACTCCATCCTCGCATGACTTGCGTTGCTCCTCGCTCGCTTCATCCCAGGATACCTGCACATTGTCATCGTAGGCATTGCAGATTGCGCGGTTCGCTTCATGACAGACTCGTGCGATGTCTTCTGTCACTTGCGTGATTGGCACTCTACCCTGTGACATGCTTCACTCCCCACATGACCGCCTCTTCGATCTTCGTCTTGGCCAGACTTAACTCACGACTGGATCCAAGTACGTGAAGATTCTTGTAGAACTGCAGGCCCAGATCTTTGATGGCCCACATCTGCATCTTCTCTTCATCGCTCAACACGCGATAGCGATGACGCATCGTGTTGCTGTCATTGTTGACTGTTCGTTCATCACTCGCGCTGTCCACTGTCTCAGGTGTATTCATTTCATTCTTCCTTATCGTTGTTGTCTGCGTGCTTGCTTAACGAGTTTATTCTTCTTGCGGTTCTTGGCACGCTTCTTTTTGAACCACTTCTCTTCTAGGCCAGCATCAACTGTGCGATGCTTGCTTTGACCGTGTCGTACTTTAGCCACCTTCTATCTCCCGAAGATTGCACATCCACCTCCTCGAGGCGGTTGAACTACTGCACTACAAAGTTGATTGGAGCCGAGGGTACTCCCGGCTCTACAGTAAAATTTGCTGAGTTACTCGGTTGAGACCTGACTCCTTCTGTGGTGACGGTGTGTGCTACACAGACGTGAGTGCCAGTGGCAAAGGTGCCAGGCGCCGCTTGATAGGTGTCGGTATTCTGCGGCACGTTAGGAAAGTTCACGAGCAATGCACCGTCACAGACGATGTCATAGCTGGCTATCTTTGATTGAGGCAAGGCAGTACCATCTTCATACTGCGTTGGTGGCGTGAAGGTGAATGTCTTCTCACCAATAGCAAACACGAGAGGTGACACAAACAGTAGAGCCAGTAAGAGGCGAGCGTATTTCATGGCGTTCTCCAAGTTAGAAAAGTGGATCAGCCAGGTGGCTCCAGGATAACATCAAGGCTTGGAGTACACGTACACCAATGGCTTAGCGCAAAGACCTCAACGCCTCCATACCTTCCAGGCTGATCCATGAACAATTCTAAGTCGGAGTGCTCGGCTTGTCAGATGCACCAGCTCTATCCTCACCTATCTGGGTAAGGGCTAGTTCTAGTTCTGCAATGCACTCTTGCACCTTGCCTTCTTTGAGCCGGCCAAGCAATCCACCTAGCCAGACTTGCATCATCATCTGTTCTGTTGGATCCATAACCGTCTCGTTGTTGTTGTTAGAAAGCAGGAACAGCCAGAGAACCGGGAGTGCTCGTGGAAGAGCGCAGGAAACTCTAACTGTCCCCACAGTGCGAGACATTACTCTCGCGGTTGCATGTCGTCTTCCTCCGCAAGGGTGAGTCACAGAAGTCGCAAGAGCGACCGCAAGTCGATTATAACGGCTTGCGAAACACAAGTGGAAACAGTTTAATCACGTCAGAATAAGGAATGGGATGTTTGCCATACTCGTAGTCGAGCAATGCATTCTGATCAGCGCAGCCTCCCCAATGGAAGTCATACCTCTGGCAGACAGGGCAGTAGTTAGACACCATCAGGTTTTGGTTGAATCAAGCCCAGAATAGAAGAGATCAGCTCGAACTTGGTCTCAGCCTTCATGCCGATAGGCGGTGCACCTTCCTTACCACCAAGCCCCAGGTTGGAGCTAGCGCGGTTCCACTGCTTGGGTGCGCGGTTCTGCAGCCAGAACTTAATGGCATTGGTCTCAGGTTCAATCTGCTCGGACAATGTAATGGTATGCACTGATGCATCGTCACCACGGCCAACTACCTTTGCAATGTCGTACTGCCGCGTGTAGCCAACGGCTTTCTTGTGCAGAGCTTCGATCACTTGTAGATCTGCAATGGTGCGACCTTCTTCAATGGCCTTGTCAAAGTCGGAGTACATGTGACGCCAACCTTTGATGATGTCAGGATGCAGACCGAATGAGAACGCAAGCTCGTCATCAGTAACTCCCTGCATTGCAATGGCTCGAACAACATCAGGAAAGTTTGGCAAGAATGTGGCAGGCTCAGTGCGACGTCTGACCTTCTTGGTGACTCTCTTCTTCTTGAGGATTCTCTTTGCCATGACGCCAATTATATACGCCTTCTACACCTTCGCTGCAGAACTGCTGTAAGTCGTTGATTTGTATACACTTGGAACTGACTTGGAGCACACAATTACAAGAGTTGACTACTCTAACGTACTGATTCTAATAACTAATCGAACTGACTTGTACACTTGGAATACTTGGTATAGAGATGCTTTAATACTATTAAGAGGCTTATTTCATTCGCACATACCTTCTTACTCGGGCAATCGCTTCCAAGTTTACAAGTGTGACAACTTTTCCTTACATATCCGATAGTTCGAGCAGGCACCTCTTGTTTTGTGTGATGCCAAGTCCTTCCAAGTCACATTTCGGAGAGAAAAGTTCCCGTTATATTTCAACGAGTTAGAGTATAGTCCCACTTGGCGAGCAATGTTATCAGTAACTTACAGATAGTATTGTCGAAATACCGCAGGAGTACGGCCTATGAACGATGAAGAAGCACACGTAGTCTCGACACACATTCGCTTTGATCGAGCCGCGAAACAACGCGAGGAGAATAAGGAATTTGCGCGTGCAACCAATGAGAAGATCATGAGAGATAAGAGATTGATAGCAGCAGTGCTGAAGGATTTGAAGACCAATACCAATAAGAAAGACATCGCCAGAAAACATGGAATACCCCATTTCTCGGTGATTCACATTTGGAGAAGCACATGTGCAAAATGAAGGGCTGTGA